>SLNI01000178.1 GCA_007133115.1 Thioalkalivibrio sp.
CGCCCCCGCCCCCACGGAAAAACGCCAAGCAGTTGCTGCAGGCAATCGAGAGCCCGCTGCTGTCCGCTGCCGATCCGGACCGCACCTTCGCCCTCGCTCTTTTCGAGTTGGATGTGCTCGACCCCGATGATACCGCCCAACAGGAAGCACTCGAGCCGCTGATCGAACAGGTCGGGAGCCTGCTCGACATGCACTTCCCGCACCCGGCCACGGTCGCTCGCTTCGAGAACGGCACCTATGGCGTTTTTCTGCCCACGGCGGAACGCGGAAAACTGGAACATATTCTCGACAATGTCCTTAACCAGGCCGCCACGATCTCTCATGTTCTGGAGGACGTGACCTGCAGCGGAACACTCTCCTGCGGCGCAGTACTGACAGACGACTCGGGACCTGCCGCCGAGGAGCTTCTGAGCCAGGCTGAACTGGCGCTCGCGGAGAGCCGCACAGAGGGCGGACAGCGTTACAGCTTCTACCTACCGAGGGATGCTTCGGGCAACCGCCCGGACCAGGATGAGGTCTGGAAGGAACGCATCCAGAACGCCATTGCCAGCGACGGTCTGCACCTGCTGTACCAGCCCATCATGGGTCTTCAGGGCGAGGACATTCCCCGGTACAACGTCTTCGTCCGACTCACTGGAGACCAGGGAAAGGTCTACGATCCCGGTGAATTCCTGCCCGCCGCCGAACGCATGGGAATCGCCGCGCCGCTGGATCAATGGATCATCCGGCACGCCATCGCGACGCTGAGCCAGCAGCTGCAGAATGACCCACGCACCGTGTTCTTCGTCAAGCTCTCGCATGGTTCTCTCGGCCCCGAGCCGGCGGCCGAGTGGCTGCGGAAGTTCCTTGAACGCAGCCAGGTTCCGGCCGCCAATCTCGTGGTGGAGTTCAAGGAAGCGACCCTGCTCACCTCCCTGGAAGCGGCGAGCCGGACCGCGAACGACCTGCGGGGGCTTGGTGTCGATCTGAGCATTACCGATTTCGGGAACGGTCTGGACCCCTTCTCCGTTCTGAAGCGGTTCGACGCAGCCTACGTCAAGCTGGACCCCGGTCTGTTGGTGGACCTCGCGCGTAGCCCGGACAGCCGCGAGACCCTTGCGCAGTTGACTGAGGGTGCCCATAAGCAGGGGTGCCAGGTGATCGTTCCCTTCGTGGAGACCGCGGAAACCCTATCGGTCCTTTTCACTCTGAACGTCAACCTGGTGCAGGGCTACCTGATCCAGGCTCCAAGCGAACAACCCGCGTTTGATTTCGCTCAGGGGCTCTGATTTTCCCGAAACGCGATGCATCGGACCCCATGATGACCCCCTTCGATTTCCTGCTCGCACAACTGCTTCGGCTGCTACCACACCACGCGATCTCCCGCCTCACACACCGAGTCGCGCGCTGGCAATCACCGCGCATGCAGCCCCTGTTGCGCGGGTTCGTGCGCCAGTACAACCTGGACATGACGGAGGCTGCAAACGCCGACATCGCCGCCTACCCAAGCTTCAATGCACTGTTCACGCGGGCGCTGCGCCCCGAAGTGCGCCCGCTGGAGGGGGATGAAAGCAGCCTCGCCAGCCCTGCCGACGCCCGGGTCAGTGCGCTGGGTCGCATCCAATCGGGGCAGATCTTCCAGGCCAAGGGCCACAGCTACACCGCAACCGAACTGCTCGGTGGTTTCGCCGACCTCGCCCAGCCGTTTTTCCGCGGCCAATTCCTCACCGTGTACCTGTCACCGCGTGATTACCACCGGCTGCACATGCCGCTGAGCGGACGCCTGACGACGATGGTGCATGTTCCCGGCCGACTGTTCTCCGTCGCACCGCGGATCGTAGCCCACACCCCGCGCCTGTTCGCACGCAATGAACGGGTGATCGCCTTCTTCGATACGTCGATCGGGCCCATCGCGATGGCGCTGATCGGCGCGATCAACGTGGGCTCCATCGAGACGGTCTGGGCCGGAGAGGTGACGCCGCCAAGAGGCCGTGTGATCACCCGCGCGGACTACGGCGATCGGGATATCCGGCTGGCCCGGGGAGAGGAAATGGGTCGCTTTAATCTGGGGTCTTCGGTGGTGCTGCTGCTACCCGAATCTCCCCTGCGGTTCAATCCCGAAATCGGCCCTGGGTCGCTGCTGCGCTTCGGCTCCGAAGTGGCACGATTGCTCGATACCGAAGCCTGAGGCTCAGGCGCGTCCCCAGGGGAAGTCGATGACCGTGGCGATATCCTGCGTCCCGAGCAGCCTCATCAGCAATCGATCCACGCCCAACGCGACGCCGGCACAATCGGGCAAACCGGACAACATCGCCGCAGCGAAGAAGGGATCGACTTCCGGACACTCCTGACCTTCGCTCGCGCGTCGGGCCCGGTCCCGGTTTCTCCGCGCAAGAAAGATTTCCGGGTCGGTCAGTTCGTGAAAGCCGTTGGCCAGCTCGAGATCGCCCCAGTACAGCTCGAAGCGACTGGCGCAACCGGGAGACGATTCACTCGGACGCGCGAGGACTGCCTGGCTCTCAGGGTAATCGAATACCAGCGTGAGCCTGTCGGATGGAAATCGCGGAGCCAGCACCAGCGACATCAGCGCATCCAGCCAGGCATCTCGGTCCAGACGCCCAGTCAGGTCGAGACCCGCGTCCGATGCAGCCGCAGAGCATTGTTCGGACGTGCAGGCCAGGGCATCAAGACCGAGTTCATCGTGAAACAGGTCTCGATAGGAGAGGCGCAGAACGTCTCCGTCGGGTCGATGCCAGCGAGCATCGGTCGCCGCCAACGTGTGCACCAGCTCAATCAGTTCATCCATCAGCCGGTGATGGTCGTACCCGAGCCGGTACCATTCCAACAGCATGAATTCGGGATTATGCCGACGACCCTGCTCTCCGCCACGGAAGACTCTCGCCAGCTGGTAGATATCGCCGGCCCCGTCGGCGAGCAACCGCTTCATCGGGTATTCGGGTGAGGTCTGCAGGTACCCGGACGCGCCATCCGGAGCCCATGCCCGCCAGCTTTCGAGCGCCGGATCCTGGGGCGCGCCGGCGGACAACAGCGGCGTTTCCACTTCCAGCACCCCGAGCGCGGCAAAGAAGGCCCGCAGCTCCGCATTGAGGCGAGCCCGATGGGCCCGCGCAGCCGCCGCGCCCGGCCGCCAGTTCAGATCAGTCATCCACGAACCCGGCAACCGAAACCGTTCGACCGTGGTGTCCGATCAAACCCGCGAGACGTATTCCCCCGACCGGGTGTCGACCTTCACGGTTTCGCCCTCCTCGACGAACAGGGGCACCTTCACCACGGCACCCGTTTCCAGCGTGGCAGGCTTGGTGCCGCCCTGGGCGGTGTCCCCGCGTACACCGGGATCGCACTGGACGATCTTCAGCTCCACGAAATTGGGGGGCGTCACGGAGAGGGGTTCGCCGTTCCAGAGTGTGACCACGCAGACGTCCTGTTCCTTGAGCCATTGCGCGGAACCTCCCAACGCCGCTTCGCTCATGGCGTATTGTTCGAACGAACTCGGCACCATGAAATGCCAGAAATCCCCGTCGGTATAGAGGTACTGCATGTCGGTGTCCATCACATCGGCGGCTTCCACCGTTTCCCCCGACTTGAAGGTTTTTTCCAGAACGCGTCCGGTGCGCAGGTTGCGCAGACGGACTCGGCTGAAGGCCTGCCCCTTGCCGGGCTTCACGAATTCGTTCTCGACGACCACCTGCGGATCGCCATCCAGTAGAATCTTCAATCCACCGCGGAATTCGCTGGTGCTGTACGTTGCCATGTCGTGTCATCCCCGTGGCGGTCGCGCCACCTGCGTTTCGAAGCGTGGCTGGCCACCGAGGTAACCATGTCCACAAAGCCCACGATGATACCTCGACCGGTGACGGCCGCCCAGCCTGTGCGCTGGCAGCACGCGCTCGCTGCGGCTGTGCGCGATCCGCTCGAACTGCTGCGCCGCCTTCGCCTCGATGCCCGGGACTTTCCCGATCTCTCGGGGGCGGACCATGGTTTCCGGACCCGCGTGCCCGAGAGCTACCTCGCACGGATCCAGCCCGGAAACCCCCGGGACCCGCTGCTTTTGCAGGTGCTTCCTCAGGGTGCCGAACTGCTTGAACGGCCAGGGTTTGGCCCGGATCCGGTCGGTGATCATGCCGCCATGGCGGCGCCAGGCCTGCTGCACAAGTATCACGGCCGCGCGCTGCTGGTGACCACCGGAGCTTGCGCCATCCACTGCCGATACTGTTTCCGCCGGGAATTTCCCTATAACGCGTTCAGCACCCCGGGAAACTGGGAGCCGGCACTGGAGTACCTGCGCGAGCATCAGGAAATCCGTGAATTGATCCTGAGCGGTGGTGATCCGTTGACGCTTCCGGATTCGCGTCTGCGCGACCTCGTTCAGAATCTGGAGCACATCCCTCATCTGCAACGGATCAGGATTCACACCCGGCTGCCGGTGGTGTTGCCGGAGCGTATCGACGACGAACTGCTGTCCTGGATCGGCCGAGGGCGTCTGGAGCACGTGCTGGTGCTGCACGCCAACCATCCGCGGGAATTCGAGGGGCCGACCGAACAGGCGATCGCCCGTCTGCGGGCGCGCGGCATCACGCTGCTCAACCAGTCGGTGCTGCTGGCGGGGGTCAACGATGACGCGGACACCCTGTGCACCTTGCAGGAAACCGGTTTCCAGGCCGGGGTCCTGCCCTACTACCTGCACCTGCTCGATCGCGCCCGGGGCACGGGGCATTTCGAAGTTCCGGACCATCGGGCGCGGGAGCTGCACGCCGAACTCCGGGCCCGACTCCCGGGTTACCTGGTTCCCAGGATGGTCCGGGAGCAACCGGGAGCACCGGGCAAGACACCGGTCTGACGCACCGAACCGGCGAACCGGCGCACTACTTGTTCCAG
The DNA here is from genome assembly GCA_007133115.1 of Thioalkalivibrio sp. Classification (GTDB taxonomy): domain Bacteria; phylum Pseudomonadota; class Gammaproteobacteria; order Ectothiorhodospirales; family Ectothiorhodospiraceae; genus Thioalkalivibrio. The sequence continues at coordinate 4,876 of SLNI01000178.1, forward strand.
AACTTCAGGTCTTCGAAAAACCCCTTCACGCCATCGAGCCAGGAATGGGCCTGCGGGCTGTGCCGGGTGCCACCCTGCTGCGTCGAGGCATCGAATTCCTGCAGCAATTCGCGCTGCTTCGCGGTGAGATTCACGGGCGTCTCCACCATGACACGGCAAAGCAGATCGCCGGCACCGCCACCGTGTACCGAGGTCACGCCCTTGCCGCGCATCCGGAACTGCTTGCCACTCTGTGTCTCGGCCGGAACCTTCAGCACCACTCGCCCCTTCAGGCAGGGGACCTCGAGTTCACCGCCGAGGGCGGCGGTTGCAAAGGAAATGGGAACCTCGCAGAGAAGGTGATTGCCGTCCCGCTGGAACAGCTTGTGCGGTTTCACGCGGACCTGAACATAGAGGTCGCCGGCGGGTCCGCCATTAATGCCCGCTTCGCCCTGTCCGGAGAGGCGGATGCGGTCGCCGCTGTCCACACCGGCCGGGATCTTCACATCCAGCGTGTTCTGTTGCTGCACGCGGCCCGAGCCGCCGCAGCTGCCACAGGGGTGGGGGATCACCTTGCCGGTCCCCTGACAACGGGGACAGGTCTGCTGCACCGAAAAGAATCCCTGCTGGATACGCACCTGCCCGACTCCCTTGCAGGTCGGACAGGTTTCGGGGCTGGTCCCGGGCTCCGCGCCACTCCCGTCACAGGCGTCGCAGGTGACCGTGGTCGGCACACGGATCTTCACGTCGGTGCCGAACACGGCCTCCTCAAGCGTCAGCTCAAGGTTGTACTGCAGGTCCGAACCACGGTAGACCCTTTGCCCGCCGCCACGGCCACCGCCGAAGATGTCGCCGAAGATATCCTCGAAGATGTCGCTGAAATTGCCACCTCCGCCACCACCGAATCCACCCGCCGCGGACGGGTCCACACCGGCATGGCCATAGCGGTCATAGGCCTCCCGCTTGCGGGCATCGCTCAGGATATCGTAGGCGGCCCTGGCCTCCTTGAACCGGGCTTCCGCGTCGGCGTCACCGGGATTTCGATCCGGGTGATCTTTCATTGCCAGGCGCCGGAACGCCTTCTTGATCACGTCTGCCGAGGCGTCCCGGGGAACCCCGAGTACCTCGTAGTAGTCACGTTGCGCCATCTCGGATCCTTGCCGTTTGCCGCGCGCGCCCGTCCGGGCCACACGGTAACAGGCACGGCCCGGATCCGCTCCTGCGGAACCGGGCGTGCCCGGAGAAACGGGATACCGCCCGGCCGGCAGCCGGGCGGGCTTTCACCGTCACTGTTTCTTGTCGTCGACCTCTTCGAATTCGGCGTCCACGACATCGTCCTGACCCGCGCCCGCCTGGCTTTCGCCACCGTCCGCGGACGCATCCACGCCTTCGCTGGCCTTGGCATAGGCCCGCTCGGCGAGCTTGCCTGAGGCTTCGGCGAGTTTCTGCGTGGCCGCCTCGATCGCCGCGGTATCGTCGCCCTTCATGGCTTCGCGAACCTCGGCGATTGCACCCTCGATGGCGGTACGCTCATCGGCCTGGACCTGTTCCGAGAGATCCTTGAGCGACTTCTCGGCGGAATGCACCAGCGCATCAGCCTGGTTGCGCGCTGCCACGAGGGCGTGGAACCGCTTGTCTTCCTCGGCATGCGCCTCGGCATCCTTGACCATCTTCTCGACTTCGTCGTCGCTCAGACCGGACGACGCCTTGATCACGATCCGGTTCTCCTTACCCGTCGCCTTGTCCTTCGCCGATACGTGCAGGATGCCGTTGGCGTCGATGTCGAAGGTCACTTCGACCTGCGGTACGCCGCGCGGCGCCGGTGGGATGTCGCTCAGGTCGAATCGGCCCAGCGACTTGTTGACGCTGGCCTGTTCGCGCTCACCCTGCAGTACGTGCACGGTCACCGCGGTCTGATTGTCATCAGCCGTCGAGAAGACCTGGTTCGCCTTGGTTGGAATGGTGGTGTTCTTCTCGATCAATTTAGTCATCACGCCGCCCAGCGTCTCGATGCCCAGGGACAGGGGCGTCACGTCGAGCAGCAACACGTCCTTCACGCTGCCGCCCAGCACACCGCCCTGCACCGCGGCACCGACCGCAACCGCCTCGTCGGGGTTCACGTCCTTGCGCGGCTCCTTGCCGAAGAAGTTCTGCACCGTCTCCTGAACCTTGGGCATGCGGATCTGGCCGCCGACCAGGATCACGTCGTCGATCTGTCCCGCGGAGAGGCCGGCATCCTTCAGTGCCAGCCTGCAGGGCTCGATGGTCCGCTGGATCAGCTCCTCGACCAGACTTTCCAGCTTGGCGCGGGTGACCTTCATGGCCAGATGCCTGGGTCCGGTGTTGTCGGCGGTAACGTAGGGAAGATTCACCTCGGTCTGCTGACTCGAGGACAGCTCGATCTTGGCTTTCTCGGCCGCCTCGCGGATGCGCTGCATTGCCAGGGGATCGTTCTTGAGATCAAGACCCTGCTCTTTCTTGAACTCGCCCACGAGATAGTCGATCAGGCGGTTATCGAAGTCCTCGCCACCCAGGAACGTATCGCCATTGGTGGCCAGCACTTCGAATTGATGCTCGCCGTCCACTTCGGCAATCTCGATGATCGAGATATCGAAGGTGCCGCCACCGAGATCGTATACCGCGATCTTGCGGTCGCCGCGCTTCTTGTCCATGCCGTAGGCGAGCGCCGCCGCGGTCGGCTCGTTGATGATGCGCTTCACCTCGAGTCCCGCGATGCGTCCGGCGTCCTTGGTCGCCTGGCGCTGGGAGTCATTGAAGTAGGCGGGAACCGTGATCACCGCCTCGGTCACCGGCTCACCGAGATAGTCTTCAGCTGTCTTCTTCATCTTCTGCAGCACGCGAGCGGAAATTTCCGGCGGCGCCATCTTCTTGCCCCGGACTTCCACCCAGGCATCACCGTTGTCGGCCTTGACGATCTTGTAGGGCACCAGCTGGATGTCCTTCTGGACTTCCTTCTCTTCGAAGCGACGCCCGATCAGTCGCTTCACGGCGTGCAGCGTGTTGGCCGAGTTGGTGACGGCCTGGCGCTTGGCCGACTGCCCGACGAGAACCTCGCCGTCCTCGGTGAAAGCGACGACGGACGGCGTGGTGCGTCCGCCTTCGCTGTTTTCGATCACCTTGGCCTGGTCGCCCTCCATGACGGCGACACAGGAATTGGTCGTACCAAGGTCAATACCGATGATCTTTCCCATGATTAGAAAACTCCTGCGGTGAAATGGGTCATTGCGGCGCGCGATCGCTCGGCACGCCGCCCTGTCTGAATGCGATATGGGGTAGGAATCGGCGTTTTCAAGCGCCCTCGCCGCTGCTGTTCTGCGGCGTCCTGGAAACGATCACCATGGCGGGGCGCAGCACCCGACCCTGCAGCAGGTAGCCCTTCTGCAGAGTGGCGAGGACGGTATTGGCCGGATGGTCCGCGCTCTCCTGCGTCGTCATCGCCTGGTGGCGCTCGGGATTGAAGCGCTCGCCCTCCGGGTCCAACGCCTCGATGCCGAACTTGTCGAAGGCCGTGTGGAAAGCCTTGAGGGTCAGCTCGGTCCCTTCGATGATGCTGGTCGCATCCTGAGTCTTGCGAGCCGCCTCCAGCCCCATCTCCAGGCTGTCGCAGACATTCAGCAACTCGCGCGCGAAGCGCTCCATCGCATACTTGTGCGCGGCTTCGATCTCGCGCTCGGAGCGTCGCCGCTGGTTTTCGAGTTCCGCCTGGACCCGCAAAAGCTGATCTAGCCGCTCGTCCGCGAGCGCCTCGAGATCGGCAATGTGGCTCTCGGCATCCTTCAACGGCGCGGTGTATCCCGCCGCATGATCCACGGACTCGGCCGGCGTGGAATCCTGCTGATCGGATTCCACGTGTTCCCCTGGGTTGGACATAATTTCCTCTTGGCTGGTTACCAGATGTGCGATGCGGAACGAAACGTCACCGCCGCACGCTTAACGCGTGTTTGGGGGCTCGTTCCGATAATTCAAGGCCGACCCGAGCAGACGCGCGGTGATGTCGACGATCGGTATCACGCGCTCGTACGACATGCGGGTCGGACCGATTACCCCCAGAACCCCGACGATCTCACCATCCACGCTGTACGGGGCCGTGACCACCGAGCAGTGCTCGAACCACTCCAGCCCCGACTCACGCCCGATGAAGATCTGTACCCGGTCGGCCCGAATGCACTGATCCAGAATGGCGAGGATCTCGCGCTTTTCGTGGAACGCCTCCAGCAACTGCCGCAGACGGTGAATGTCCGACAGTTCGTCGTACTCGAGCAGCTGTGTCTCGCCCGCGACCAACATGTCGTCCGGATCGTCGTCGCCGATGGCGCGTTCGCCGAGATCAATCGCCGCCAGCATCATCGCATCCAGATCGCGGCGCACCGTACGCATCTCGGTGAGCAGCTGCCTGCGCACGATCTGCATGCTCTGCCCGGCAAGATGGGCATTCAGGTAGTTGGCCATGTGCTGGAGGTCCGAGGGTTGATAATCCCGCTCCAGTTCCAGGACACGATTCTGGACCTCCTTGCCATCGATCACCAGAATCGCCAGTACCCGCCGTTCGCTCAAGCGCAGGAACTCGATCTGCGTAAGCGCAACATTCCGGTTCCGCGGCAGGCGCACCATGCCCGCCAGCCGCGTCACGCTGGACAGCACGCTACCCGCCGCGCCCAGAAGGTCCTGGGTCGTGGCGCCCGGACTGAAACGGGCCTCGATGGCCTCGACCTGCTGGCGGTTCGGTGCCTGTATCTCGAGCAGGGCGTCGACGAAGAGTCGATACCCCGCGGCCGTGGGCACACGCCCGGCCGAGGTATGCGGAGCATGCACCAGCCCCAGATCTTCCAGATCGGCCATCACGTTGCGGATGGTCGCAGGGCTTACGTTGAGCCCACTGGTCCGCGCGAGCGTTCGGGAACCGACCGGCTGGCCGTCGCGAATATAGCTCTCGATCAGGGTGCGCAAAAGCGTACGGGCCCTCGGATCGAGTTGTATATCCTGCATTCCGTCCATCCTTGTCAGCGCTTGAGTAGCCCGAGTGCCAAAACAGTCTATGCCAAGCCCGGGGGCAGTCAAGTTCCCCCCCGTCCCGTCCGTCCTTCAAAAACCCCGAATTCCGCCATTGCGCGGACGGATGCGCAAGCGCCCGGTTTTCCGGATAATGCCGGGATGCAAAGCAACTTCGGCATCATCGGGCTGGTGGGCAAGACCTCCGATTCGCGCACGGCACCCCTGGTCGCGACCTTGCTGGACACGCTGCATCAGCGGGGCACCGGGGTGATCCTCGAGGAAGGCATCGGCGGCTGCGAACACCCCTCCGCTTTCTCGGTCGCGCCCCTTTCGGATCTGGCGCGCAGCGCCGATCTGATCGTGGTGATCGGGGGGGATGGCACCTTGCTGGCCACAGCGCGGGTCACTGCTGCGCACGACACCCCCATTCTCGGAATCAACCTGGGACGCCTGGGTTTCCTGGTGGACGTCTCCCCGGACCGCGCGGCCGCAGAACTGTGCGCGGTGTTGGACGGCGCCTACGAGCTTGAGCCCCGGTCCATGCTTCAGACCACCCTGCTCCGGGACGGTGCACCCATCCACCACGGCCTGGCCGTGAACGATGCCGTGCTGCACGTGCAGAGCGTGGTCCGGATCGTCGAGTTCGACACCTTCATCGACGGTCTCGACGTCGGCCGGCTGCGTGCCGATGGATTGATCGTGGCCACACCCACCGGTTCCACGGCCTATGCACTGTCGGCGGGCGGGCCGATTCTGACCCCCGACCTCGATGCCATGATGATCGTGCCCATCTGCCCGCACAGCCTGAACCACCGACCCCTCGTGGTGAGCGGTCGTGCCGTGATCGAGGTCAAACTGAGCAGTGGGAGCCGTTCGCCGGCACAGGTGGCACTGGATGGACAGGAGAACCTGGAATTCGCCCCGGGGGATGTCCTCAGGGTGGAACGCCGGGATCGAGCGTTGATGCTGGTGCATCCGCGCAATCACCAGTTCCTGCGCATGCTGCGCTCCAAGCTGCGCTGGGGCGAACATCCCTGAAGGCGCCCGGAGCACGAACAGGCATGCTGAGGCACATCACGGTCCGGGATTTCGCGATCATCGAACACCTCGAGGTGGAGCTGGGCGCAGGCATGATTGCCCTGACCGGCGAAACCGGCGCCGGGAAGTCGATCCTGATCGACGTGGTCGGACTGTTGCTGGGGGATCGCGGCGAGAGCAGTTCCGTTCGGGAAGGCGCGGTTCAAGCCGATCTCGGCGCCGAATTCGATCTCGCATCGGGCCATCCGGCACTGGAGTGGCTGCGGGAACAGGCGCTTGCCGAGACGGTGGGCGACACGCTCGCCGACGTGGGGGAAACCGTCCTGCTTCGACGCGTCATCACCGCACAGGGCAAGAGCCGAGCCTGGATCAACGGACGTCCGGTCACGATCACCCAGCTCAAGAGCCTCGGCAACTGGCTGGTCGACATTCACGGCCAGCACGCCCACCAGCTGCTGCTGCAACGCTCGGCCCAGCGGGAATTGCTGGACGGCTTCGTCGACCTCACCCTGTTACGGGAGACCGCGGACGCCCACGACCGAATGCGCGCCGCCGACCAGCGACTGCAGGCGACCCGCGAGCGGATGACGCAGAACGGCGATCGTCTCGACCTGCTCCGCTTCCAGAGCGCCGAGATCGCCGAACTCGCACCCCGTAGCGGCGAATACGAGGAACTCACCGCGGAACAGAGCGTCCTGGCCCATGCAACGGAGGTACTCGCCGCGCTGCAATCGGCGCACGGAGCCATCGATGCGGACACGGGCATCGATACGGGAATGAGCCGGTTGCTGGCTGAGCTGCACGAAGCCGCCCGCCATGACCGTCGGATCGGCCCAGTGGTGGAATCACTGGAATCCGTCCGTATCCAGCTGCGGGATGCCGGGGATCAGCTGCGGCGGCTCGCGGATCATGTCGAGAGCAACCCCGAACGCCTCAGCGAGATCGATGCCCGCATCGCCGACCACCTGCGCCTGGCGCGGAAACATCGCGTCGAGCCGGATGATCTCGCTGCACTCTTGCAGCGGATGGACGGCGAACTCGCGGAACTCGATGCCGGCGACGTCGCGCTCGAGGAGCTGGAGAAGTTGCTCACCATGGCGCGTGCGCAATACGCATCGGCCGCCGACGCACTCTCCGCTGCACGCCGCAAGGCGGCGAAAAAGCTCGACAAGGCGGTGACCCAATCGATGCAGGAACTGGGCATGACCGGGGGTCGTTTCCGGGTCGACCTGCAGAACCTCGAAGGCGACTCCGGACCCCACGGCCGCGACCGGATCGAGTTTCAGGTCGCAGCCAACCCCGGGAGCGCGCCCCAACCGTTGGCCCGAGTCGCTTCGGGAGGCGAACTGTCCCGTATCGGTCTGGCATTGCAGGTGCTCGCCAGTGCCGCGCAGACAGTGGATACCCTGATCTTCGACGAGGTCGACAGCGGCATCAGTGGTGCCGTGGCGGAGGTGGTGGGACGAAAACTGCGCGGGCTGGGTGAACGCTATCAGGTTCTCTGCGTCACCCATCTACCGCAGGTCGCGGCCCAGGCCCACCGGCAACTCCAGGTCAGTAAGCGTCATGGCGAGGGATCGGCCCGGACCGAAATCACCACCCTGGACACGGAGGGCAGAGTCGAAGCCATTGCCGGCATGCTTGGCGGGCTTCGTATCACCGAGCGCAGCCGGGCCCATGCCCGGGAAATGCTGGAAACGGCGCCAGAGGTCGGCTAGTGGGCCACGCGGCGTTTTCGTTCAGGCCACCCTGTGGGGGCAGCTTTCGTCCATGCAGTCCCCGTAGATCACCAGTGCGTGATCCTTGATCTGAAAACCATGCTCCCGGGCCATCTCGCGTTGACGTTGTTCGATCGTCTCATCGAAGAACTCCTCGACCCGCCCGCACTCGTTGCAGACGATGTGGTCGTGGTGTCTTCCGCGTTCGAGCTCGAACACAGCCTGGTTGCCCTCGAAGTGCAGGCGCGAAACCAGTCCAGCCGCTTCGAATTGCGTCAACACGCGGTACACGGTCGCCAGCCCGATCTCCTCTCCGGAATCAAGCAGTTCACGGTAGATGGCCTCAGCGGTGAGATGCCGCGTCTCCGACCGCTCCAGGATCTCCAGGATCTTCATACGGGGCAGCGTGACCTTGAGGCCTGCTTTTTTGAGATTCTGGGTTTCCAAGGGAACTCCTTCGCCACGCCAGCGACTGGGCCCGTAGCTGCTGAACACGGGCGGATTGTTGTACCATCGAGCGCGACGATTGGATCCAAATCCTGGGACGCACCCGCCTGATGTTCAAGATTCTCATTTCTATTGCGGCGATCGCAAGCTTGCTCACCGCCTGCGGCGGAATCACGTACCGCCTCGACGTGCAGCAAGGCAACGCCATCGCGGACGAACAGGTCCTGCAGCTGCGCGAGGGCATGACACCGCAGCAGGTCGAGTTCCTTCTTGGAACGCCTCAGGTACGTGGTGCATTCCTGCGCGAGGATCGCTGGGATTACGTCTATTCCAACCGCCCCAGCCGAGGCGCCACGGAAATGCGCCGGGTATCGGTTTTCTTCGAGGCCGGGCGAGTCTCGCGCATCGATGACAGCGCGGCCCGCTGAGAAAGCGGCAGCCTCGGCGGGATCGACTACGCTTCGGAATCCGCGCCGCCTGCACCGCCCTTCCGCGTAGGTTTGCCCTCGGCGGCCCGCTTGCGCCGTACTTCCTTCGGGTCCGCGATCAGGGGGCGATAGATCTCCACACGATCCCGAGCCTTCAACACCGTATCGCCCCGGGTCAGCTTCCCGAAAATGCCGACCTTGGCGCTCTCCAGATCCAGGTCCGGAAAACGCTCCCGGATTCCCGAGGCCTCGAGCGCGTCCGCGACGGTAGCCCCCGCGGGAAGATCCACGGACAGCAGCAGCTGCTCATCGGGCAACGCGTACGCCACTTCGACCCGGATCCGGTCCGGGGCCGTTCTCGTGCCTTCAGACACCGACGACACCGTGCTTCGCGCGGGCCCGACCCACGAACGCGTCCACCAGGGAATTCGCCAGCTGGTTGAATATCGGACCCAGGGCCAGCGCCACCAGGCGGTTGGAAAACTCGAACTCGAGGTCCAGCATCACGCGTGTCTTACCCGCACCCAGATCGATGAACTGCCAGGCGCCGTGCAGCCGCCGAAAGGGTCCGTCGACCAGCTGCATCTCGATGCGATTGGGCGCTTCCAGACGGTTCAGGGTCGTGAAGGACTTGTGCAACGCGCCTTTCGCCAGTTCAATCCGCGCCTTGATCTCCTGCTCGCCGCGCTCGAGGACGCGCGCGCGGCGGCAATGTGGCAGAAACTCGGGATACGCCTCGACGTCATTGACCAGTCCGAACATCTGCTCGACCGAGAAGGAAACCACGGCCGAACGCTGGATACGGGTGGACATCAGATCACGCCGACCGCACGCAGGAACACGACCACGATCGCCGTTGGCGCCAGATAACGCACGAGGAAGAACCACACGCGAAACGCCCGCATGTTCCGCAAACGAAGTTCATTCATTACTGAACTCTGGCTCATGCGCCAACCGACGAAAATCGCAATCAGGAAACCGCCCAGCGGCAGCAGGATATTCGCCGTCACATAATCGAGCAGGTCGAGCACACCCTTGTCGAACAGGGTGAAGCCCGACCAGACGTTCAGGGACAGCAGAGCCGCGATGCCCAGCAGCCATGCGAGCATCGCCACGAGGGTAGTGGCAAACACGCGGCTCAGCCCCAGATTTTCGACGAGGAAGGCGACGGCGGGCTCAATCAGGGAAATTGCGGAGGTCCAGGCGGCGAATACCAGTAACACGAAGAACAGGGTCCCGAAGAACAGGCCCAAAGGCATCTCGGCGAAAGCCAGCGGCAGGGTCACGAAAATCAGCCCCGGCCCTTGTCCCGGGGACAGCCCTGCCGCCAGCAGGATCGGGAAAATCGCCAGGCCGGCGAGCAGTGCCACCAGCGTGTCGGATGCCACCACCGCCGCCGAAGCCCTGGCTATGGAGGCCTCACTGCTGAGATAGCTGCCATACACCATGATGGCACCCATGCCCAGACTCAGGGTGAAGAAAGCCTGGCCCATCGCGAGCAGGACCGCATTCGCCGAGAGTGCCGAAAAATCCGGCCGCAGCAGGAACGCCAGACCCCCGAGAAAATCGCCGTGGGCCATCGCATACCCGACGAGGATGACCAGCAGCACCACCAGAGCCGGCATCAGAATGGTCACTGCACGTTCAAGGCCGGAACGGACGCCGCGCGCCACGACCATCGCGGTCATGACCATGAAAATCGTGTGCCAGGCCAGCAGGGCTTCGGGATTCGCCAGCATCGCCCCAAACATCTCCGAGGAGCCCTCTGCATCGAGCCCGGTGAACCCCCCGCTTCCGGCCTTGAACACATAGGCCAACGCCCAGCCGGCGATGACGCTGTAGAAGGACAGGATCAGGAAGCCGGCAAGCACCCCAATCCACCCCATCAGACCCCAGCCGCGACTGAGACCCTCTGCTCTGGACACGGTAAGCATCGTATTGATGGGGCTCTGACGACCCAGACGTCCGAGCAGTATCTCCGCCATCATGATCGGCAAGCCGATCATCAGTATGCAGAGCAGGTACACCAGGACAAACGCGCCACCGCCGTTATCTCCGACGATGTAGGGGAAACGCCACACGTTGCCCAGACCGACCGCCGAACCGGTCGCTGCGAGTACGAAAGCTAACCGGGTCGACCATTGACCGTGGATGGACACCGCTGCTGGCATGGCTGTGCTACCCCCTGTTTTTCGCAGGATTGTGCGGCAAGGTCCCCGGGTGCTCAACTCACCCCACATCCAGCGGATCATCGCGGCCGAGCAAAGCAATGCCGCGAGCGGACGGGCCCACGTTGGTATACTGAACCGTTATGGCCAAGAAAAATGCGAAGAAACCGGACGGGTCGAGCACCATCGCTCTGAACCGCAAGGCCCGGCACGACTTCTTTATTGAGGAACGTCTGGAGGCCGGAGTCGCCCTCGAGGGCTGGGAGGTGAAATCCCTGCGCGCAGGCAAGGCCCAGTTGAGCGAATCCTACGTGTTGCTGCGCGCCGGAGAGGTCTGGCTCTTCGGGGCCCACGTGAGCCCACTGACGACCGCCTCCACCCACATTCATCCGGATCCGACGCGCACGCGCAAACTACTGTTGCAGCGCTCCGAGATCAACCGGTTGATCGGGGCGGTTGAACGCAAGGGCTATACGCTGGTGCCGCTCGCGCTTTACTGGAAACGCGGTCGGGCCAAGCTGGAAATCGGTCTGGCCAAGGGCAAGAAGGAATTCGACAAACGCGCGACCGACAAGGACCGCGACTGGCAGCGCGAGCGAGGCCGGATTCTCAAACACGGGTGAGTGCGTTCGCAAACCCTGCCGCACCCCGACACCGGCTCAGTCTGCCAGTTGGCGCCAGCGGCAAGGTGCACCGGATGCCTCATCGAGGAGTTTCAACATCTCCATGTGCGCGGCCTCTTCGTCAGGGGAGGGCGCGATCACGCGCAGCGGCGCCGACGATCGCCACGTCTTCGTCACCACTTCGCTGTTTTCGGTGGCCGAACGGGCGGACTCCAGCCGCAGAGACACCTGGCCACCGGTCATCAAAAGATAGACATCCGCCAGCAATTCCGCGTCGAGCACAGCGCCGTGGAGGGTACGGCTGGACGCATCGACCTGATAACGCTTGCAGAGGGCATCCAGGGAATTCCGGCTTCCCGGATGTATCTGACGCGCAAGTTTCAGCGTATCCAGGACGCTGCAGACGTCTTCGATACGCCGGACGCGTGCCCCCGCCAGACCCAGTTCATGATTGATGAAACCGACGTCGAAGGCGGCATTGTGGATCACCAGCTCGGCGCCGGCGACGAAATCCAGGAAGCGTTCGGCAATATCGGCGAAGCGTGGCTTGTCGCGCAGAAACACGTCGGTGATGCCGTGCACCTCGATCGCCCGAGGATCGATTTCGCGATCCGGCTGAAGGTATTCATGCAGTCGTTCCCCGGTCACACGCCGGTTCACGATCTCCAGGCACCCGATTTCAATGATCCGGTGACCTTCCGAGGGTTCGAGGCCGGTGGTTTCGGTGTCGAGTACGATCTGTCGCAAATCCGGACTCCTTGGGCTCAGGTCGATGATCTGGCCAGCAGTTGGTCGATCGCCTGGTTTGCCAGACGATCGGCCCGTTCGTTTTCCGGATGCCCACTGTGGCCCCGGACCCAGAACCAATCCACCCGGTGTGCCCGGGTCAACGCGTCGAGCTGCTCCCAGAGATCCTGGTTCTTGACCGGCTGGCCGCTGGACGCCCGCCAGCCTCGGCGCTTCCAGCCCGGAAGCCAGGCGGTGATGCCCTGCTTGACGTATTGTGAGTCGGTCACCAACTCAACCGAGCAAGGCCTTTTCAGGGACCGAAGAGCTTCAATCGCGGCCGTGAGTTCCATGCGGTTGTTCGTGGTCTCCGACTCGGCTCCATTGAGTTCCCGCTCCCGGCCGCGATAGCGCAGGATCGCACCCCAACCACCCGGGCCGGGATTCCCGCGGCAAGCGCCGTCGGTGAAGATCTCGACGGTATCGACACTCACGCCCACTGCGACCCCGCCGGTGCACGCACCGGCATGCGCAGCGAACGCCAGCGCCGGCTCGGGGAGAGCGGTAGGGCGTCTCGGCGCTGCGCCACGGTGAGGACACAGGTGCCCAGAACCGGCAGCCAGGGCGCCCCCAGGCGATCCACTCTCGCCAGCGCCCGGTACCAGCCGGGCGGCAGGCGACTCGAGAGCAGGCTCAGAGCAGGCTGGCGGCGGACGCTCAGACCCGCCTGCTGGACCCAGCGACGATGCAGGCCCCGCTGCAGGCCCACCGGGAACGGGGCACCCCGCTTCGCACCCCGTGCCGGCGGACAGACGCCGGATTCCAACAGAAACAGCCGACCCTCCGGCGCCAGCACGCGAGCCGCTTCCGCAATCACGCGCTCGGCCTGCTCCGGATCCCTGCAGGCATGGGCAAGGATCACGCAGGAAAAGCTCTCAGCGGGCAATGGCAGTCGATGGTCCTCGGCACGCAGTTCGGCCGCTTCCGAGCCCACTCGGACGGTCCACACGGACCCGAACCGATCCTTCGACACCAGACTCACCGGGGACACCTCGAGCAAGGCATCGCCGAAATGCAGGACACAGTGCGTCGCGATCTCGCGGACCAGGGCCTCGAGAACATGCTGACCCTGGGGGCCGGCATACCAGCGACGCAGGCAACTCACGCGGCCGGTTTGTTCAAACGCATTCTCTGGACTATCCTTCAGGCCCATGATTACTCGACTTGTTCCTGTGTCCGTAGCACTTGCAGCTGCCCTACTCGTGGGGACCGGCTGCAGCATTCGCGATTCCGGCAAAACCATCGACGCCAGCGGTTCCGCAGATCGGGGGACCGAGATCACGTCGAGATCCCGGTCCCGCAGTGAAGAGAGTCTATCGCGAGATGCCCGGCGCGCGCTGCGCGAGACGGCTGCGCGCGCCCAGGATGCGCCGGATATCTGGAGTCGGGCGCGTCTGGGTTTCGCGTTCACCGACGATCTCGGGCACCCCCGTTTGCAACCCTTCGTGCAGCACTATCGTCTCAATCCAAACATCATCCGGGTTTCCTCGGAACGTGCGGAGCCCTTTGCCTATTTTATTCTCACCGAAATCGAGCGCCGCGGCCTACCCGGCGAACTCCTGCTGCTGCCGATCGTCGAGAGCGGCTACGCCGCCGAGGCCACTTCCAGCGGCCAAGCGGCGGGGATCTGGCAGTTCATTCCCAGCACAGGGACGTATTACGGGCTCACCCAGGACAGCTGGTACGACGGCCGCAGGGACGTATACCAGTCCACCCACGCCGCGCTGGATTACCTGGAACGCCTGCACGCCCGCTTCGGAGACTGGTACCTCGCCCTCGCGGCCTACAACTTCGGTCAGGGTAATGTCGCCCGGGCCATTGCCGCAAACGCCGAGGCCGGAAGGCCGACCGACTACTGGAGCCTTCAACTCTCGAGCGAGGCGATGGACTACGTTCCGCGACTGCTCGCACTGCGGGCATTGTTCGACCAGCCGGCCCGGTACAACCTGACCCTGCCGGTGATCGCCAACCGACCTTACCTCGAACCGGTACAGCTTGGCCGGCAGGCGGACCTCGAATACGTGGCCGAACTCGCGCGGATCGAGGCGCGGGAGATCCTCCGGTTGAATCCGGGCTACCGTCGCAGTGTCACCCACCCCCATGGCGCCCAGCATCTGCTTCTTCCGGCCCCAGCCGCGCAGCGATTGCAGACGGCCCTCAGCCAGCGTGGGGCCGATCACCCGCTGGTGCGCTACACGGATTACCAGGTCCGCCGCGGTGACACCCTTGGACAGATCGCGCAACGCCACGGCGTATCGGTGGCCGAACTGCGTGGCACGAACCGGCTGAATGGCGACCTGATCGGGGTGGGCCAGACGCTGCGCATCCCCACCTCGGGCTGGAGCGGAGGTCTGGTGGCCGCCTCCGCCCCGGCGGCTCCGCTCCCGCGCGAATACACCGTGCAGGCCGGTGACAGCCTCTGGGGTATCGGCCGGCGCCACGCGATCGACGTCGCCGCCCTGCGTGCGCAGAACGGACTCGCAGCCGATACCGTCCTCCAGCCCGGCCAGGTGCTGCGCCTCCCCGGTGTGACCGCCAACGTCGCCGGGGCCAGCACCCAGCGCATGCAGTACCGCATCCGGCCCGGTGACTCGCTGAACGCGATCTCACGCCGCTTTCGGGTTGAGATCGGCGACGTGCAGCGATGGAACTCGCTGGACGGTCACCAGATCCGCGCCGGAGACACCCTGACGCTTTACGTGGCCGCCAATCTCGCGACCGGTAGCTGACGCAGGATCCGGATCCACCCGCCCCCTCGACGCTTCCGCAACCCTCCGTTTCGGATACAACGGAACCAGGGGCATTTCACCCCCTGTGTCCCCGGGGGGTGAAGTTCAGTTCCCATTCAAGCAAGGCGCGTATCCTGAGGTAACTCGAACCGTCAGGAGAACCACGATGCGCAGCCTGTACCTGTTTCCCGCACTTCTTCTGATCTCGGCGTCCGTGCTCGCACAGCCGCCCGCCCACGCACCGGCCCATGGTGTCCGGGGCGGTGGTGGGCCCATTCAGGAGCAGGTACGGCCGGACAGCCACGACGATGTGATCCGGCAGATCTTCGGGCGCCACGAGGCGGTGCGGGGCGACGCGCTGCCACCTGGAATACGCAAGAACCTCGCACGAGGCAAGCCGCTACCGCCAGGCCTCGCCCGCCGCGTGGGCGGCCCGCTGGCCGAGGATCTGCCTCACTACCCGGGATACGACTGGTACCTGGCGGGAGACGATGCGTTGCTGGTCGACACCTACACCCGGATGATCGTGGACGTCATCGACCGCGTGCTGCGCTAACGAAGGCCTGCGCGGGACGGTGGGGCGTTCAACCCTGCCCGGGAGCGGCCGCCCCACCGAGGTGATCCGCCACGCGGGGCACGGCCGAGAGCAGGCGCCGAGTGTACTCGGCCTTTGGACGCGCAATGACCTCGGCGGTGGCGCCAATCTCCTCCATCCGCCCGTCCTTCATCACCAGCATCCGGTCGGACAGGTACTCGACGACACCCATGTTGTGGGTGATGAACAACAGCGCCAACTGCCGCTCTGCGCGCAGACGCCCCAGAATCTGCAGGATCTCCGCCTGGACCGACACGTCCAGCGCACTGGTCACCTCGTCGCAGACGATGATGTCGGGGTCCAGCACCAGAGCGCGCGCGATGCCGATACGCTGGCGCTGGCCACCGGAGAACTCGTGCGGGTAGCGCCACAGCGTGTCCGGGGGCAGCGCCACCTGCTCCAGCACCTTGCGCGCCCGCTCCACCCGTTCGTCGTGATCGGCCCCGATATCGTGGGCCGCCATTGGTTCGGTCAGCGTGGTCAGGATCGTCAGGCGCGGGTTCAGCGAGGAGGCCGGGTCCTGGAACACCACCTGCAGGTGCCGGCGGACCTTGCGCAGGGACTTGCGATCCAGCGTCTCCATCGCCTGCCCGTGATAGCGCACCGAGCCTCCGGTCGGTTTGATCAAGCGCAGGACCGCGCGTCCCAGCGTGGTCTTGCCCGAACCGGACTCGCCGACCACCGCCAGCACCTCCCCGGCGGAGAGATCGAAGCTCACGTCCTCAACCGCCCGGATATAGTCCACCGGACGGCGCAGCAGGCCCTTCAGCACGGGGAAATGCACCTGCAGGCCCTGCACCTCGAGCAACGTTCCCCGAGTCCCACCCGGCACCGGGGGCAGCGGCGGCAGGTTCTCCGGTAGTGCGCGGATCAACTGCCGGGTGTAGTCGTGACCCGGGCTCCTGATTACGGTCCGCGCCGCGCCCTGCTCCACCAGTTTCCCTCGGTGCATCACCGCCACCCGGTCGCCGACCTGGGCGACCACGCCGAAATCGTGGGTGATCAGCAGAACCGACATGCCGTTCTTCTCGCGCTGCCGATCGATCAGTTTCAGGATCTCGGCCTGGATGGTCACGTCCAGGGCTGTCGTCGGCTCGTCCGCGATCAGCAGATCCGGCTCGGCCACCAACGCCATCGCAATCATCACCCGCTGGCGCTGCCCCCCGGAAAGCTTGTGCGGGAACTCGTCGAAGCGGCGCTCCGGATCCGGCAACTGAACCTCGCCCAGCACTTCCAGGGTGCGTCTGCGGGCCGCGTCGGCGTCCAGTTCCGGCCGGTGCAGCCGCAGCACCTCCATGATCTGCTGACCCACCGTCCAGACCGGATTCAGCGAAGTCATGGGTTCCTGAAAGATCATGCCGATCCGATCGCCGCGCACGCCTTCCATGCCGGGTTCGTCCAGGGTGAGCAGGTCCTGCGTCCCACCCTGCCCTTTCAGCCAGACCTGGCCCGAGGGCGGCAGGAAACCGCGGTCGAGAATGCGCATGATCGCCAGCGCCGTGAGCGATTTTCCGGAGCCGGATTCACCGACCAGGCAGAACAGTTCGCCGCGCCCGATCGCGAAGCTCACACCCTCGACCAGGGGCTGCTCCTGATGCCGCAACCGGATCGTGAGGTCCTGGACGCGCAGCATCTCAGGCCGCCGCCTTCAGCGGGGGTGCCGACTTGCCCGACTGCGAGTGTGGATCCACGGCATCCCGCAACGCTTCGCCGATGAGGTTGTACGCGAATACGGTCAGGAAGATCGCACCGCCCGGGAACGCCGCCATCCACCAGTTGAATGTGGAGCTCTGGACCGCCTGGTTCAGCATCTGACCCCAGGAAGGGTCATCGACCAGACCGAGGCCCAGGAACGACAGCGTCGCCTCCGCCAGGATCGCAGACGCCACCCCGAAACTGGCTGCCACCAGAATCGGCGCCATCCCGTTGGGCAGCATGTGTCGGAACAGGATGGAGGGCAGCGAGAGGCCGCTCGCGATCGCGCCCTGCACGAAATCCTGCTGGCGCAGGCGCAGGAACTCCGCGCGCACATAACGCGCGTACCCGGACCAGCTGGTCAGACCGATGATCAGCATCATCAGGTACAGCGAGCGGCCGAAGAAGGCCACGAAGGTCAGCAGGAGAAACAGGGTCGGGATCGCCTCGAAGATCTCTACGATACGCATACCGATCATGTCCACGATGCCCGAGAAGTAGCCCATCAAACCGCCCAGAATCACACCGATGACCAGGGCAATTCCGGTCGCGATGAAGCCGATGGACAGGGCGATCCGGGTCGCGTGGATCATGCGCGAGAGCACGTCCGCCCCGTTCTCGTCGGTCCCGAACCAGTGCAGCCGTTGGGTGCTGGAGCGTGGCGACTCCAGGCCGGTGTCGGCATAGTCGCGCAGGTAGTCTTTCGCGGAGTAGGGAATCGGCGCCCGGATCACCCGCTGGTATTCGCCCAGAGCTTCGGCTTCGCGATACTGCTCGTAGACCACCAGGGCGGGCGGCGAAACCAGCATCAGCGACAGCATGCCGATCAGCACGAGACCGCCCAGCCAGAGCAGGAAGCGCAACAGCCGTGCACCCGGCGAAAAGAACAGGACCAGCGCCAGAAACAAGGCCCCGAGCAAGGTGGCGTCTGCGGGTGTGAGGTACGTCAACATCGGGCTGTGCCAGCCGTCGGCACTCTGGATCAGCAGGGGGTGCGTGTTGGCCAGCAGCGGCGCAAAGACGGCCACCAGCGTCAGGAGGGCGATCCAGGCGAGTCCAAGCCGTGCACCCCAGTGCAGCAACAGCTCGCCCAGAATGCGCCGGCTCCACGATGGGCTGTGCGGATGCTCAGTCATAGCTCACCCGTGGATCCACAATGGCGTAGGCGAGGTCGGCAAGGAGGTATCCGACCAGGGTCAACAGACCGCTGATCAACGTGATCGACAGCACCAGCTCCCGGTCACGGGTCTGCACCGCTTCAACCGCGAGTTTGCCCATACCCTCGATACTGAAAATGGCCTCGACGATCACCGACCCCGCGAGCAGCGATGGCAACAACGTGGCGGACACCGTGATCAGCGGCAGCAGGCTGTTGCGGAACACGTGACGCCAAAGTACATCGCGCTCGCCGACGCCCTTGGCACGCGCCGTACGGGCGTAGTCGGAGGTCAGGTTTTCCAGAACGGCCGAGCGGGAAAGCTTCGCCAGGAACGCCAGTCCACCGTAGGACAGACAGATCACGGGCAGCACCAGATGCCACATCCGGTCCAGCAGGAATCCCGAAACGACGCTTCCGGGGAACAGCCAGCCCGCCGTCTTGAGGCCGATCAGCATCCCGGCAAACCCGAACATGCAGATTCGCAGCGCGAGCCACTCGGAGCGCCCGAGCAATGCACCGATCCCGGCACCGAGGACCCCGCCGAACACCAGCCCGGCAAGGGATCCTACGGCATCGAGATCCTGCACCATCGCGAACCCGGCCCAGCCGCCCAGCAACAGCCCGGCCCCGGTGCGCAACGAGCGCCCGGCACGAACCGAGAACACCACGAAAGCCGCTGCCGCCAGAAAACCCAGCGCCAGCAACGCCGGCAGCGCCCACCAGAATTCCGCCTGCGGCAAAAACGGCATATCCAGTGCCGCGCGCCGACTCAGACCGCCCGTGGGAAACCACTGCCAGAACTGGTCGGAAGCCAGAAAACCGATCATCAGCACACCGGCGAGCATCGTCGGCACGGACCACAGGCCGAGCAACACCACTCCGGCCTGGGTATCGAACGCCTGCCCCCGCTGGGTGGCTGCGCGCACGCCAACCGCAATGGCGACGACGTAGATCAGCGGGATCGATAGCACATTCAGCAAAAGCGTGATCGGCAGCCGCTCGGAGATCAGGTCGGTCACGGGCCGGCCGTAGCGGAAGCTGATGCCGAGATCGGGAGTCTTGAACATCGGCCAACCGGTCAGGGAACCGGTATCGTCCTGCGCGAAGCCCACCGGGGAAATGTGGTTCAACCACCGGCCGAACTGAACGGGTGCCGGCTGATCGAGCCCGTAGAGCCGATTGTAATAGTCCTCCAGGGCCTTCTTTGCCTGAGGCTCGAGGTTCTGCCCCTCGACCAGCGACAGTGCACTGATGCCCCCTGGAGCCGCCGCCATGACCACGAACACCACGACCGTGATGCCAAGGAGAGTCGGCACCATCAAAAGCAGGCGCCGCAGGATGTAGGTGATCATCGCAGGAAACCGTTACCGGCCATAACGCTGCTGCGCCAACGGCACAAAGATCTCGACCGGGATGGCGGACAGATTCAGCCCCAGTTGAGTCTGCTGCAGGTTTTCGATCCGCCGATCAATGAAGGCAAGCGTCTGGCGGCGCATCAGGAAGGTGTACGCCTGATCTTCGTAGAGGATCCGTTCCGCGTTCCGCCAGAGCTCCATCCGCTTTGTTTCATCCACTTCGGAGCGCGCCGCCTCGATCGCTCGATCCAGCTCGGGATTCCGGTAATGGATGAAATTGTCGCCCCCACTCACCGTCTGGCTGGAGTGGAACATCTGGAAGATATCGGTCTCCACACCGCTGGTCCAGGCCAGCGTGATCGCGTCGAAATCCTTGCGGTTCAAAAGATCCAGCATGACCGACCACTCCGTCGGTCGCGGCCGCAGCAGGATGCCCGCACGCGCATAGATGTCGCGCAGGAACAGCACCATGCGCCGCGTATCCTCATTGTCCTGGAAGAACACGAGGTCAAAGATGAAGGGCTCACCGGCTTCGTTGATCAGGATTCCATCCGCATTGCGTTCGCGGTAACCGGCCTCGGCCAGGAGTTCCTGTGCCCGTTCCACGTTGTAGGCAATGGGCTTGAGTTCGGGGTCGTGCTGGGGACTGCGTGGATTGAATGGACTGACCGCCGGTTCGGCATAGCCCAGCATCACTTCCTCGATGACCCGTTGGACGTCGGTGAGGTGGCTCATGGCCAGACGCACCCGGGGATCGGCAAAGCGCGTGGGTTCGCCACCGCGTTCCTGATTCCAGGCGATGTAGGCGTAGCCAGCCGTGGGACTCATGTACTCGTAGGTATCGGCGCGCTCGCGCAAGGCGGCGTCGTCGCGCAGACGCGCGTACTCGCGTGGGCGCGCACCGTAGACGTCGATTTCGCCGTTGCGGAAGGTGGTGAGGCGTGCGCTGTCATTCTGGATCACGCGCCAGACCAGCCGGTCGAACGGGGGGTCAATCGGGCCCCAGTAACGCGGGTTGCGCTCGAGCTCGACACGCCCGGAATCCGGGGTCCAGGAGAGCGGATCGGCCAGCCGGTAAGGCCCGGAACCCAGCAGGATGCCGCGCGACTGGTTGAAGGTCTCGGGTTCGTCGAGGTAGCGCGCGTAGAAATGCTCGGCCAGCACATCCAGCCCGCCCGCCAGCTGCAGGGCGTTGAAATAGGGTTCCGCGAAGGTGAAGACAACCGTGAGGTCATCGAGCGCCTCCACGCTCTCGAGCTTTTCCAGGTAGGCCCGGCTGCGGGGCGCCGCAATGCGCTCGTCCATCACGAAGCGGAAGGTGAACGCCACATCCCGAGCGGTGAGCGGCTCTCCATCCGAGAAACGCAGGCCAGGCTGCAGCCGGAAGGTCAGGATCATTCCGTCTTCGGAAAACGTCCAGGAATCGGCCAGCAGACCCTGCCATTCCAGCGTATCCGGATCACGCTGAAGCAAGGATTCCAATACGTAAGCCTGCACTTCCGAAGCATAGGCGTCGCTGGAAACGTAAGGCGTAAGGGTAGCGAGTCCGGTCGGAAAGGCGCGTACCAGCCAGTCTCCATCCGCATAGTCCGGGCGCTCCGTCATCTGCCGTACGCGCTCGAAGGCGGGCGGCAGACCCTGAGCCTGCCGCCCGCCCGCGGAAAACGCGAACTCGCCTGCGGCCAGTTCATCCTGCAACCGCTGCAGTCCGGTTCGCAGCGAGCGCAGATCCTGCACCTGCTCGCGCATCAGATTCTCCATCGTCGTCAGACGCTCCCATTGCCGGTCGACCTGGACCATGATGAGCAGCATCAGCACGCCCAGCACGATCAGGCTGACGATCCATCCAAGATGACGGCTCACTCGAACCTCCGGGTTATCGGTGACAGGCCGCTTTCGGGAAAACCCCTATGGCGCATCTTGGCACCGGTGGTCGCACAGCGGCCGCATCGGTATGATCGACTGCAGCCACGAGCGTTCCGGAACCATGCGGGGAATGGTGCAGTCATGCCTGCCCCGGCTGCAATAGCCCGGACCTCCGGCAGGAGCCGACGATGGCCGATCCAAACACCACGAGGAGAAACTGATGGGCTTTCTGCAGGGTAAACGCGCGCTGATCGTTGGCGTCGCGAGCAACCGTTCGATCGCCTACGGCATTGCCGAAGCGATGCACCGCGAAGGCGCCGAACTGGCCTTCACGTACCAGAATGAGCGACTTCGCGAGCGGGTCGAAAAACTCGTCGCGGGTTTCGATGCCGACATTCTGGTGCCCTGTAACGTCGAGAGCGATACGGAGATCGAGCAGGTTTTCGAACGGCTCGACGACTACTGGGATGGTCTGGACATCCTGGTGCACTCCGTCGCCTTCGCGCCCAAGGAACAGCTGGAAGGGGATTTTCTGGACAACATCACCCGGGACGGCTTCCGAATCGCCCATGATGTGAGTTCCTACAGTCTGGCGGCGATGGCGAAAGCCGGGCGTGGCATGATGAAGGATCGCAACGCCGCCATCCTGACGCTCAGCTACCTGGGAGCGGTACGGGCCATGCCCAGCTATAACGTGATGGGTCTCGCAAAGGCCAGCCTGGAAGCCAACGTCCGTTACCTCGCCTATACGCTTGGACCGGAAGGGACCCGGGTCAACGCGGTATCGGCCGGGCCGATACGCACCCTGGCGGCGGCCGGTATCGGCGACTTCCGGCGCATTCTCGATCACGTCGAACAGAATGCGCCGTTGCGCCGCAACGTGACCACCGAGCAAGTGGGCAATGCCGGCGCGTTCCTGTGCTCCGACCTTGCATCCGGTATCACCGGTGAAATCACCTACGTGGACTCGGGATACAGCATCCTGGGTCTGGGCCCAGGCGAAGTAGGACTCGGCTGAAAGTTCGGGTGGGCCGTCGAAAGCGGCCCGCCCACCCCCAAACTACTCGAGATTTCCCAGGTAACGCTTGATCTCGGCCTCGGACTCGAGCCACGCCATGTACGCCTCCAACTCAGCGTCCGAGTAGGCCATCTTCAGATCGTCCGCCACCCGCCGCAACTGTTCCGGGTCGTCGTCGAGAGTCACCGTTTCCACCGACTCCAGCACGACGACGGCGAAATCACCATTGGCGAGGCGCACGGTATCGATCGCCGCGCCCGAAGCGCTGTCCGGAGCCGGCATACGAAACAGGCTGACCGTGAGGGCGGGCGGGACATCGACGTCGCCCTCGGGACCCGTCATCCGATGCACCGCTACGGACCGCGTCCAGCCGTCCGGATCCGCCTCGGCGAGATCCACCACGTCGGCGCCCGCCCGCAGCTCAGCCGCAAGGGACTCGCCCTGATCCCGTGCTGCCTGAGCCGCAGCATCCCGCCGCAGAAGCTCGCGTATCTCCGCCGCGACCTCGTCCATGGGTCGTAGGCTGGGTTCCTGTCTTTGTTCCAGACGCAGCACGAGGGTACTGCCGTCGGGCAGATCCACCGCCTCGCTGTTGCGGCCATCCGTCCGCACGGCCGAACTGAAGGCCGCCTCACGCACGGGCCTCAGCGCCGCGACACCCTCGCCCGACTCCCGCGTGAACCAGTCGGAGACTCGGATGTCCAGGCCCGTCGCACGGGATGCTGGCACCAGGCTGTCAGGATTCTCGAACGTCTGCGCAAGCAGATTGTCGAGAATCTGGATCTGACGCTGCTCGGCTCGACGATCCCGGAGGTCCCGCTCGACCTCCTCACGGACTTCCTCGAAGGGTTGAGCGCGTGACGGTTCAATCGCCGTGACCTCGATCACGTGCCACCCGAGACGGGTCTTGATTGGCTGGCTGATCAGACCCTCGGGCAGTGAGAAGATCACCGTCTCCAACACCTGGTCGAGATCTCCGCGAGCGATGCGGCCCAGATCGCCTCCACGCGCCGCGGACAGGCTGTCCTCGGAGAATTCCCGTGCCAATTCCCCAAACTCAGCGCCCGCATCGAGCCGGGCACGCAGATCCCGAATACGCCCTTCTGCATCCTCGGCGTTCCCTGCGACCAGAATTTGCCGCACCCGGCGCAGCTCCGGTTCTGCATAGCGCTGAATGTTGACCTCGTAGTGTTCCCGTACCTCTTCGTCGCGGACATCGATATCCGCCTCCAGAAGCGCGGGATCAAGACGAAGATACGCAACCTGCAGCCGTTCCGGCGTCGTGAACCGTTCGGGATTTTCGTTGTAGTACGTCTCGACCGCTTCCTGATCAACGACGTCGGGACGATCGAAATCGGCGGCCGCAAACATTTTCCAGCTTGCGAGACGCACCTGGTTGCGCAAACGCGCGTATTCCGCAACGTCCTGCGTCGGCAGATCACCGCTGGCGTCGATGGCCTGCTGGATATGCGAAAGTACGATGGACTGTGCGATGTCCCGCTCGAAATCTCCTGGCGAGATTCTTTGAGCTTCAAGCACCGTACGGTAGCGTTCCGGGCTGAACTGACCGTTTTCCAGAAATGCGGAAATGTCGCGGATCTCCCGAATCACACCCGAGGCCGATGCACGGAACCCGGCATCCTCCGCCGCCTGGCGCAGAAGCTCCCGTTGAATCAGCGATTCCAGGGCCGCATTGCGGAGTGCGCGCTCATCGAACATTTCGGGAGGAATCTGGCCCCCGAACGCGCGGGCGATCTGGTCGCGCTGCACCCGGGTTTCCTGCTGCACGATGCGCACCGGTATCTCCTGGCCGTTGACCTCGGCCGCCACCAAAGGCCCTGCACCACCGAAATATTCACCGAGACCCCAGAGCGCGAACGGGATCGCGATCAGGCCGATAACCACATAGGCGACCCAACCGGACGCCTTGTCCCGAATCGATTGCAGCATGCTATTTCCGTCAAACGTGGAGGGATTGAAGCGACGCCATGATACCAAGGACGCCCGCCCCGGCATATGCATCCGTTGCAGTGACACTCCTGATTGCGATCCTGCGTTGAAACGACTGCCGCTTACCCGATAGGCTTTGGCACTCAGGGTCACGGAGCCAACGGGGTCGCCGCGGCCATCCGAAGCGGAGAAGGCATTGCGACAGGCCACGTATTCCCTGAGCATACCCACCCAGGGTCAGGGACTCTATGAGTGCACCGACGAGGTCACTCGCTGGAGCCGACAGACCGGAATCGACCGGGGCCTGCTGACGGTTTTCGTCCAGCACACCTCCGCCAGCCTGCTGATCCAGGAGAACGCCGACTCCGATGTCCGTGCCGACCTCGAGGCCTTTTTTTCCCGGCTGGTGCCTGAGGGCGTGGGGCGCTACAGGCATCAGTCGGAAGGACCGGACGATATGCCCGCGCATATTCGCGGGGCCCTGACTCAGACCCACCTGGCGATACCCGTGGACGCGGGTTCACCGAGCCTTGGAACCTGGCAGGGGGTCTTCCTGTTCGAGCATCGCCGGGCCCCGCAGACTCGGCAGATACTGCTCCACCTGATCGGAGAGTGAGCCGGCGCACGCCCCGAGGGCGCGCGCCGTCGATCCTACTGATTGATCCAGCGCCCGCTGGAATCGCGGCAGGCCGTGCTCACGATGGTTTCCGGCCGCCCGTCCATCATCGCCTCGACGCGGTACTCCCGGCAGTCCCGCCCAGCCGATTGAAATGTCCGGGTCGGAGTCGTCTCGTATCGATAACCGGTATTCGGGTTGGTCCAGGCCACCGGGCGATGGTCAGGCGCGGTCTCCAGGGTTTGCGAAACCCGCATGCGGTCCGCATCGTCCAGGTTGCGACCCAGCGTGCCGCCGATCATGGCCCCACCAAGGGTGCCGGCGATGATCGCTGCCGTGGTGCCACGGCCGCCGCCCACCTGGGTGCCGAGCAGACCGCCCAGTGCGCCCCCCACGACCGCCCCGGTCTGTTCCTGTGTCGGCTGTTGCGCACACGCACCCAGGGTCAGGGCCACTGCCGCGATCATCACTGCTCCGAAGACTTTCATTGCAACACCTCCTGTCTGTCCCATACCGGGGTAAGGGGAACCCCTTCTGGCGAGTACGATACCGCTCGAAACCTGAACAGAAGGTGAAAGACGGCATCGTGGACCCGGCGCCCAGGGAACGCCCTTCGCCCCACACAGGCGAATCAGAACCTCGACCCGGGATCCGCTATCCTTATCGTTGAATCCTCAAGCAGAACGGGGGAAACCCAGGTCATGAAACGATTCACCGTACTCGCCGCAATCACGGCAGGCGCCCTCGCATTGGGCGGCTGCGCCACACAACAGGGCCAGCAGGAACAGGTCGGCATGGTCATCGGGGGGGTGCTGGGGGGTCTGCTCGGCACCCAGGTGGGGGGCGGACGCGGCACCCAGGCCGCAATCATCGCCGGCACGCTGGCGGGAGCAGCCATCGGTGGTGCCGTAGGACAGTCCATGGACGAACTGGATCGCCTGAAGACCGCGCAGACGCTGGAGACCGTGCGAACCGGGGTGTCTTCGCAGTGGCGGAACCCCGATACGGGCAACGTTTTCGCCGTCACGCCGACCAGTACTTTCGAAACCGCAACCGGTCCCTGCCGCGAGTACACCATGGACGCCGTGATCGGTGGACGCACCGAGCAGATCTACGGCACGGCGTGCCGTACGGCGGATGGGGACTGGCAGATCCGCAACTGACGCGCCGCCCGGTTTCAGCCCGCCGGTCCCGCGTCCGGGACGTGCACGAACCCCC
>SLNI01000080.1 GCA_007133115.1 Thioalkalivibrio sp.
CATCTGCTCCGGGAACAGGCGGAACGCATGAAGCATTTGGTCGACGACCTGCTGCTGCTTGCGCGCCTGGAATCGGGCACCGAGGCCGGAAACGGACACTGGCTGGACGTTCCGGCCCTGCTTGCGACGCTGATCGAGGAGGGGCGCGTGCTCTCCGGCGAACGCGCGCACGAGTTCGAACTGGACGCGAAGGAGGGACTGTTCCTGTACGGCAACGAGACCGAACTGCGCAGCGCATTCGCGAACCTGTTGTTCAACGCGATCCACTACACTCCCGACGGTGGCCGGATCCGGATGCACTGGGGCTCGGACATGCGTGGTGGGGTACTGGAAGTCGAGGATACCGGGATCGGTATCGAACCCGAACACATCGAGCGCCTGACCGAACGCTTCTACCGCGTGGACACCGGCCGATCGAAGAGCCGTGGCGGCACGGGGCTGGGTCTGGCGATCGTGAAGCATGTGCTGATGCGCCACACTGCGCAGCTGCGTATCCACAGCGAACCGGGCAAGGGCAGCCGGTTCACCTGCCTGTTCCCGGCGCGCATCCTGCGTTCCTCGGCCAACGGGCATGCCGAGACTACGAGGGTCTGATCCATGTTTTTCAACGTTTCCCGTCACCGTTCCATGACCCGTCCGATCCGGGTGGGGCTGTTTGTTTTCTGTTTTTTGAGCCTTGGACTGCTAACGGGAATGGCGGTCGCCGCCGATGGCCTGACGCCCATCGATTCCGATCCAGAGGCGCGCGCGCACGCCGCCATGGCCCTGGATCCGCCGGATTGGACATTGGCGCTCGAATCCTTCACCGAGGCGGCCGAGGCCGGTTCGCCCACGGCCATGAGCTACGCGGGCTGGATTCATGAACAGGGCCACGGAGTACCCCGGGATGGCGAGAAGGCGGCCGAGTGGTACGGCCGTGCCTCCGACGCGGGTGCCCAGGATTTCGCGGTGAAGCTGGGCTGGATGTACCTCGCGGGCGATGGCGTGGCCCGGGATCGGGAGCAGGCCAAAGCCTGGTTTTCGCGTGCGATTGATGCCGGGCACGCGCCCGGAAAGATCGCCTGGGCGTCGGTGCTCATCGCCGATGCACAGGGTGGGCTGAATCCGGAGCGGGTATTCGACGCGCGAACCTTGCTCGAGGAGGCCCTGGACGACGGCCTGGTGCTCGCGGCCTATTTTCTGGCGCGTCTCTACATCGAGGGGATCGGCGACCACCCGGTGGAGGATGATCCTGCGGCCCATTACACGCGGATCGGCGCGCAATCAGGTGATGCACGCATGCAGGGCTGGCTGGCGCTGATGTACCTGGAAGGTCGCGGCTTGGATCAGGACCTCGTGAGCGCCTTGCAATGGGCCAGCCTGGCTGCCGCCAACGGGGACAGCACAGGTGATCAAGTGCGGCTGGCTCTCGAAGAGCAGCTGACTTCCGAGGAACTTCGCGAGGCCCGCGAGCGGGCCGTGGACTGGGCGCTGCAACACCGCTGAGGGAACCCCATGCTTCGAGTCATTCTTTTCAGTTTTCTGGCACTGTTCGTCGTGTTCATTGTGGCCCAGTCCCTTGGATTGACGCCCGAGCAGATCGAGGATCAGATCCTTCTCGCGGACATCAACGCGGAGGAGGGCACCGCCTACCGCGCGGCCAACGCGCGTCGACCCACGGTCGTAACGATGGCCAACGGCCTCCAGGTTGAGATCCTGCTGGCGGGAGACGGCGCGATCCCCATGGAGGACGACTGGGTCCAGGTGCATTACCGTGGGATGCACATCGACGGACGCGAGTTCGAGAATTCGTGGCGCAAGCGGGAAGCCGCAACGGTGGCCGTGGCGAACACCATCCCCGGATGGCGCCAGGCCCTGATGTCGATCCCGGTGGGCACCCGCATCCGGCTCGTGCTGCCCCCGGAACTCGCTTACGGCCGACCCGGTGGCGGGCACATCGGGCCGGAGGAAACCCTGGTGTTCGAGCTCGAGCTTCTGGCCATCGTCGAGCCGGAACAGCCGAGGGAACGGGATGAGTGGGAAAAGCCGGTTCCGGGGCTGCGTTGACCGGGCGCCTTGCCGGGGAGATGGGTTGAGGCTTCGTCGGCTGTGGAATATTCCCTGGTGCTGGTGATCGCCTGGCTTTTGGGTCTCGCATTGGTGGGCGCCGCTCTGCTGGGTCTGCTCTGGCTGCGCCAGCGTCGCATCCGGCTTCAGGTGGAGGCGCGCTATCTCTCGGCGGTGGTCGAGTTCGACACGCCCGTACCCGATGCGGCCACGCTCTTCGCGGGGATTCGCGGCGAACCCTCGCGTCGTCTTCTGCGGGGATTGATTGGCCCAGGTCTGCCTTTGGGCCCCGCCTCCTGGGAGTCCAGCGGCTGGCTGCGCTACGACAGCGACGCCCGCGAACGCTCCGTGACGGCCATCACCTACTGTGTCCCGGGCGCGTGGTGGGCGCAGATTCGCCGGGTGCGCCTGCGCGGTCTCGGTTGGATCGACGAAATTCACCAGGTCGAGGGCACCGCGGTTTCCAGCGGGTACTGGTGGCTGGGGCTGTATCGGGTGGACCGCCCGGGCCTCGGGCCGGCGCCCACCGCGCTGCAGGCGCAGGCCCTTGGGGAAGCCGTGCTCGTACCCTGGGCCTGGTTCACCGACGGTCGGATCGACTGGGAATGGACCGTGGATGGGCGCATCGGCGAAGGCCGCGTGGTCGTGACGGGGCATCGGGTTCGGCTGCAGCTCGATGCCGCCAACCGGCCCGAGACGCTCGAGCTCTGGGGCGC
>SLNI01000073.1 GCA_007133115.1 Thioalkalivibrio sp.
GGAAAGCGAGGATCTGAAAGCCGTCTATGACGAGGACGAGGAAGTCCGAGGCATCGTGGACCTGGCGCTCAAGCTCGAGGGGCTCACGCGCAATGCCGGGAAGCACGCGGGTGGCGTGGTGATCGCGCCCTCGGCGCTGACCGATTTTTCGCCGCTGTACTGCGAAGCCGGTGGTGGCAGCCTGGTCACGCATTTCGACAAGGACGACGTGGAGGCGGTCGGCCTGGTCAAGTTCGACTTTCTGGGGCTGCGTACGCTGACCATCATCGACTGGGCCCTGGAAGCGATCCGCCAGCGTGAGGGCGAGGCAAGCCTGGATCTCGACACCATCCCGCTCGACGATCCCGAAACCTTCCGGCTGCTCCAGGCGCATCAGACGACGGCCGTGTTCCAGCTTGAGTCGGGTGGCATGAAGGATCTCATCCGCCGGCTGAAACCCGACAGTTTCGAGGACATCATCGCACTGGTGGCGCTGTATCGCCCGGGGCCGCTGCAGTCTGGCATGGTCGACGATTTCATCGACCGCAAGCATGGTCGGTCCCGGGTGGAATATCCCCATCCGGACCTCGAACCGATCCTGAAGCCCACCTACGGCGTCATCCTGTACCAGGAACAGGTCATGCAGATCGCGCAGGTACTGGCGAACTACACGCTCGGTGGCGCCGATCTCCTGCGCCGGGCCATGGGCAAGAAGAAACCGGAGGAGATGGCCAAGCAGCGCGAGATCTTCCTCGCGGGGGCCCTGGCACGCGACGTCAAGGAACAGACCGCGACCTACATCTTCGATTTGATGGAAAAGTTCGCGGGCTATGGCTTCAACAAGTCGCATTCGGCGGCGTACGCGCTGCTTGCCTACCAGACCGCGTGGTTGAAAGCCCACCATCCGGCCGCGTTCATGGCTGCGGTGCTGTCGGCGGACATGGACAACACCGACAAGGTCGTGGGACTGATCGAGGAATGCCGCAGCCTGGGGCTCAAGGTGGTGCCGCCCGACGTGAACCGCTCGTCCTACCGCTTCACGGCGCTGGACGAAAAAACCATCGTCTACGGGCTTGGGGCCATCAAGGGCGCGGGCGAGTCGGCCATCGATGCGCTGCTGCACGCCCGCGAGGAAGGGTCCGGATTTCATAGTCTGGTTGATCTCTGCCAGCGAGTGGATTTGTCGAAGCTCAACAAGCGGGTGCTGGACACGCTGATTCGCGCGGGTGCGATGGACAGCCTTGGGCCGAATCGAGCGACTTTGCTGGGTTCGTTCCCGCTGGCGGTCGCGGCTGCCGAGCAGTCCGGGCGTAACGCGGCCCTGGGCGTCGTCGATCTTTTCGGCGAGCCCGCAAGTGCCGTTCTCCCCGAATTCGCCACGCTTCCGGAACTCGATGACGACGATCGCCTGCGCGGAGAGAAGGAAACCCTCGGCCTCTATCTCACCGGGCACCCGGTAGCCCGTTACCGAGACGAACTGCGCCGCATGACCGGAAGCACGCTGCAACAACTTGAAGCGACGCTGGAAAGCCGACCAGACCGGAACGTGCGCCGTATTCGGCAGGAGTCGGTCAGGATCGCCGGGCTTGTGGTCGGTGTCCGACAACGCAACAGCCAGAACGGCCGCATGGCGATCGTGACCCTGGACGACCAGACGGGTCGGGCGGAGATCGTTCTGTTCAGTGAGGGTTTTCGCGAACACCAGGAACGGCTGGTTCCCGATGCTCTTCTGGTGGTCGAGGGCACCGTTGCTCTGGACGACTACGCGGGCGGAATCCGCATGCGGGCGCAACGGGTGCTGACCCTGGACGAGGCGCGTTGCGAGTGGGGGCGTGTGCTGGATCTCAGCCTTGAGGGCGTGCGCCCGGAGCATATCCAGTCGCTGTACCGTGCGATCAAGGAGCAGGATACGGGGGCTTGCCGTTTGCGTATGCGGTACCGCCGCGGCACCACCGTCGCCGAACTGCGGCTGCCGGAGCAGTGGCAGGTTCAACCGGATGAACAATTGCTGCGGCGACTGCATGAAATTCTGAGTCCGGAGAGTCGGGTGGCGTTGCTCTACGGGACGACCTGAAGGCGCGGGCAGGGCGAAAGCCAGGCGTATTGGTTACAATCCGGGTGGTGCAGCCACCCCAACGGAACTCTGGATGAACCCCGATTTTCTCGATTTCGAACAGCCTATCGCCGAGCTCGAAGCCAAGATTCGGGACTTGCGCTACGTCGGTGACGACGCCGAGGTCAACCTGCAGGAGGAGATCAAGAAGCTCGAGGAGAAATGCGTCAACCTGACGGAGAGTATTTTCTCGAAGCTCACGCCCTGGCAGATGGCGCAGATGTCGCGGCATCCCCGCCGACCCTACACGCTGGATTACATCCCCCTGATGTTCACGGATTTCACCGAACTCCGGGGTGACCGCAGTTTCGCCGATGACCAGGCGATCGTCGGTGGGCCGGCGCGTCTGGACGGACGGCCGGTGATGGTGATCGGGCATCAAAAGGGCCGTCAGACCAAGGAAAAGATCCAACGCAACTTCGGCATGCCGCGTCCTGAGGGCTATCGTAAGGCACTGCGCCTGATGGAGCTGGCCGAACGCTTCCGCCTGCCGGTGCTGACCTTCATCGACACGCCAGGAGCCTATCCCGGGGTGGATGCCGAGGAACGCGGGCAGAGCGAAGCCATCGCGCGCAATCTGATGGTGATGTCCCGACTGGATGTTCCGATCGTCTGCACGGTGATCGGCGAAGGCGGGTCCGGCGGAGCGCTGGCGATCGGGGTGGGCGA
>SLNI01000004.1 GCA_007133115.1 Thioalkalivibrio sp.
CGTAGCCACCGCCAACGAACTGGCGGCCGATCAGACGGACTTCGGCGGCCTTGGTCATGGCATCCGCCGCTTCGATCGCGGGAACCAGACCGCGGGTTTCAATCATGCCCAGGGCAATACCCATACGCTCAGCCATTTCATTACTCCTCAAAAAAGACAACGTTAAAAAAACGATTCGTACTGCCCAACTCAACTACCGGATGAACCGCACTCCAAAAACCTGCCCCACTCATCGATCCCACGTCCTGAATTCGCCGCCTCCAACCGTTTCGCGGTCACTCTTCCCAGTGGTCGATGATTCCGCAGATGGTCAGATCGGTCATGCAACTGCTGTTCGGCATGGCCCATCGGGCGGCACTGCCACTCGCCGTGAACACCCATTTGCCGGGTGGGACGCCGACCGGGTCGGTCGCCACGAACACGCCACCGCTCTGGTTCTCCAGCACGCGCAGCGACGACATCTGCAAGCCCGGCACGCGTCGGGTGCAGACCAGGTCGTCCAGCACGCGCATGATCTCCATCAGGCGCTCTCTCCGGTCCAGTGGTCGATGATGCCCACGATGGTCAGATCGGACGGAAACTCCTTGCTACCCGCGGCCTCGCGCGCGGCCGAAGATCCGACGCAGATCACCCAGTCGCCCGGAATGCAACCGACCGCATCGACCGCCACGCTGCGCGCTCCACCTTCCTTTTCCTGCACGACCAGCAGCGGCCGATGACCAAAGCCGTCGATGCGATTGGTCGAAACCAGCGTCTTCTCAACCCGCATGATCTTCATCGTGCCGTCTCACTCAAGCCATTCATTCAATGCCCAACCCTGTCGACTTCATCTTCCACGAAGGTGCAGCGCTCGCTTCCGTGCAGGTCGCTGATCGCCATCTGGCAGAACAGCTGCTGATTCTCGTGCA
Organism: Thioalkalivibrio sp.; assembly: GCA_007133115.1. GTDB lineage: Bacteria > Pseudomonadota > Gammaproteobacteria > Ectothiorhodospirales > Ectothiorhodospiraceae > Thioalkalivibrio. The sequence goes on from SLNI01000004.1 coordinate 909, forward strand.
GCTGGCTGTACCGCGCTTCGACTGCGGCCTTGACCCGCCGGCAGCGCAGAATTGCGCGTTCACGCGCTCCGGGTACGTGCGACGAGTAGTGAAAGTGGACCAGGACCGGCACACCCAGGCCGTGCCGAATGTTCAGCCCGGTGAAGATCCGGATGCCCACGTCCATGTCATTCGCGCCTTCCTCGACCGTATCCAGGTGGGCGAAATAGAACTTGTTGCGCAGTTGCAGCTCGGTCATCGCCTCACCGACACAGATGAAGCGCTCGTTGTGTCCGATCACCTGGTAGCGCCCAGCGTGGTGCTGGATCACGTATTCGATCTGCGAGAGGTTGGCTTCGAGCAGGTGCAGGATGAACCGGCGCATGCCAGGCGCGATGCCGCCGGCTCCACGTGCCCAGCCCTCGGCGTGCTCCGCTTCTGCCACCGACCGGTCGATGTGGGCGCGGGCATCTGCGGCGTTCATCGCGAGCGTCTCCTGGTAGATCCGGAAGCTCTCGACATAGCGGTGCGGGCTGATGTCTCCGTTGCCGTCGGGCAGGTGCACACGGATGGCATCGATGTCCGTGTCGACACCGATCAGCAGGGTCTCCGGCGCGGCACCGAGCCCGAAGGTGTTCTCGATCGCGGCACGGAGTTCATGCAGCCGCTCGAGCGCGCTCTCCATGGCTACACGATCATTGCTGCCATGCGCGGCACAACCTTCGTGGTTCGGGTTGGACGTGCTGAAATGGTAGACGGCGATCTTCAGGTAGTTTGCGTCTTCGCCGCCGGAAATCCCGCCGGTCAGGCGATTCAATTCGCGGTGGGTCCAGTCGACGACATCGGCTTCGATGTCAAACAGCGCGCCCGCGTAGGCCTTGACGTAAACGGCGTCGTTCGGCGCCATACGGAACACGAAGGGGACCAGGCCCTGCAGTCGACCGTCCGCGCAGGGGCTGATGTCGAGTGTGTGATAGCCGCAGGACAGAACGAAGCCCGCGTCCAGAAGGGAACGCTCGCACAGCGGTTTCTGATCGACATGCGCCTGGTCAACCGTATTCTTGAAACTCTGGAAGGTGCACCAGGCGTGCAGCGCACGGATGTTCAGCCCCGATACCCACGCGTCGTCGAGTAGATGCCCCGGCAATTCGTAGCCGAGGCGATCCATGGCGATCTGCTGCGCCTTCTCGACGAAGTCGAGCTTGTGCCGGCAGTCGGACAAGGTCTTGAGGGTGTCCACAATCGCCGTAAAGCGGCCCCGCACGCGTTCCTCGTAATCGTAGAGACGACGATTGAGCTCGCGGTCGACGAGTGCGTGCTCGCAGCGCTGGTCGGCAACGATCACGCATGCGGGGTTGGGCGGAGTCGCTGCCTGTTCAGGCAGGACCCCGGCCCTCCGCATCGCTGCCAGCCGTGAGCGCGTATTCACCCGTTCGTCCTCAGCCGCGCGCGCCGCCGGAGAGCGTCACCATGGCGCCCTTGCCGTAATTCCCGGCAGAGCCCGTAATGCGGCTTTCCGGGGCAGGGGGGTGTTCGACGACCTCGCGGAACCGGCGCGCGCTCGCGCCTTCGCCCCGCGGTTGGCCGCGCATGGACATGTTGCGGGCCAGGCTGGAAGCGCCTTCAGTGCCGGTGACACGGCTGGCGGAATCCCAGGCATCGCCGGTGATGCGGGTGCCGGCCTGGCTGCCTTCACCCGTCAGTCGTTGGGCGGCCGCAGCCAGGTCCGCCTGCTCCACCTGCTGGCTTTGGGCATCGCGATGACGGAACTCCGGCGTTCCGGTGATCAGGCCGGTGGCCTTGTTCACGGGGCCGGTGATGCGCTCGTTGCTGTAGATCGAGCCGGTAATCTCGTCCCCATGCCGGTCTTGGGC
>SLNI01000210.1 GCA_007133115.1 Thioalkalivibrio sp.
CATTCCAAAGGTTGCGTGAGCGTCTTGCCTCGCCCTCATGCCAGGACTAGCCTCAGACCTGTGACGAATCGCGTCATGTTCATCCACGAGGGGAAGAGCTCATGTCACATTTGCATACCGTTCCATCCACACTGCAGGCCGACGCCAACGATTTCACGCAGCTGACGACGTACCTGGACACGCACAACGGCATTGCGTGGGGGTATATGCACGCAAAGCCCCGGCCCTGCTTTTCGCATCATCTTTTGCGCGAACTGCACACTTGGAACCAGTTCCTGATGGCCGAGATCGACCGCAAGGAACAGAAAATCCACTATCAGGTGTGCGCCTCGGCGATCGACGGCGTGTACAACCTTGGCGGTGATCTCGATCTGTTCTGTCACCTCATCGAAACGAGGGACCGCGACGCCCTGCTCGAGTACGCCATTGCCTGCATCGAGCCCCTGTATGCCTTCGCGACGCATCTCGACCGACCGGAACTCAAGACGATCGCGCTGGTACAGGGTGATGCGCTGGGCGGTGGGTTCGAATGCGCGCTGGCGGCAAACGTCTTGATCGCCGAACGCGGAACCAAGCTGGGGCTCCCGGAGATTCTGTTCAACCTGTTCCCCGGCATGGGCGCGCTGACCTTCCTCGGGCGCCGCGTCGGCCATCACCTGGCGGAGAAGATCATCCTGAGTGGCAAGCTCTATCTCGCGGAGGAACTGCACGAGATGGGCGTGGTGGATGTACTGGCCGAGCCCGGGGACGGCGAACAGGCCGTCTATGATTTCATTCGGCGGGAGAGCCGCGCGCGTAATGGCGCCCTGGCCATCCGAACGGCACGGGAGATCAGCCAACCGATTCGTTACGACGAGCTGAAGCAGATCACCGAGATCTGGGTGGACGCGGCACTTCGCCTGGGCGACAAGGACCTGCGGATGATGCAGCGTCTGGTATCAAGACAGACGATAAAGGGAAGCCCGAGCCAAAGTCCAAGCTCTGCGTCACGTTCCACGAACGCTGTGTTGGCGCTCTAGGAACGCCTGCATCGCCGCCAGCGCCGCCTGTTGTTCGGCGGCGACGGCGGCCAGGCGTTCCTCGGCGAGGGGTTGAGCGATCTCGAAAGGCTTGATTCGCTCCCCCTCGATGCAGGCGTGGACCATCGACAGTGCACCGACGTCACTGGCGCCACCCCGCAGCATGTGGAGGTGATCCTTCCACGCGCTGTAATCCCGTGCGGCCAACGCCTCGCGGGTCGCGGCCAGCGCGCGATCGCTGTCCTGGCGGAATTCTTCGATCAGGTCGCGCACGAACTCGGGGCCACCGCCGAATTCGGCCAGATCCTCCAGCACCGCTTCGTCCAGCACACTGCCGGCGGGACGCTTCCCGACAGCCGGTTTCGCATTCTCGTTTTTTCCCGTGAGTGCCAATTGCGCCACCTTGTCCAGAAGGAGTCGACTGTCGACAGGCTTGGTCAGGAAATCATCCGCGCCGGAGTCGCGGCACAGTCTTTCCGCCTCGGCCCGAGCGTCCGCCGTCAGCATGAGGATGGGCAGATGGCCCCGCTCCATGAACCGCCAGCGCTGCACTGCATCCGGTCCGGAAAGACCCGGCATGTGCATATCCATGATCGCCATGGATAGCTTTCCGGCATGTTTCTCCAGCAAATCCAGCGCCGCCTCGCCGTCGCTCGCCACCAGTACCTCGTGCCCCGCCCGCTCGAGCAGTCCACGCAGCACGCGCTGGTTCACCGAGCTGTCCTCGGCCACCAGGATCAACAACCGGGCGCGTCCCGCCCGCGACTGGAAGTGCTCGGCCAGGGACACCACGTTGTCCGGGAACTCCCGGTGGCTGGCCGCTTCGTGCAGCGCGCTGAACAGCAACGTGGGATTCACCGGCGTGTGCAGCACGGCGCTGTAGCCTGCTCGCATCCAGGCACTGTCCGCTCGCTCGGACACGTCGGGATCGACCAGGATCACCGGGTAGTGCCCGAACCCGGGGCTGTCCTGAAGCGTGCGGATGAACTCGCCCGGGTCGGTGTCCAGCAGCGCCCGCTCGATCACCAATGCATCGGGTGGCCGCGAGGAGCGCGCAACCCACGCCGGAACGGTCTGGTCCAGTGCATCGATCGGAATCACCTCGCCGTGCCAATCCCAGATCAATGCGCCCAACCGATCCGCCAGTTCGGCCCGCGCCAGCAACCCTACGCGCAGCCCCGACGGGAGTTGATCCCGCCCCGGTTCCCGTAGCCGCACCGGAATCTCGAACCAGAACGTGGTGCCCTCGTCCGGCTGGCTCAGCAGCCCGATCCGTCCGCCCATCATCTCCACCAGTTGCCGGGAGATGCTGGTCCCCAGCCCCGTGCCACCGTAACGCCGGGTGATCGAGGCATCCGCCTGCACGAAAGTCTGGAAGATCGCCGCCTGCTTATCCACGGGAATACCGATCCCGGTATCGGACACCTCGAAGCGCAACCAGGTGCGCTGGTGTTTCTCGAACGGATGCACGTAGATGTCGACCTGTCCCTTCTCGGTAAACTTGATCGCGTTTCCGGCAAGGTTGATCAACACCTGACGCAGATGCTGGACATCCCCGTGCAGCAGGTAGGGCGTACGCGGCGCGATGTGCGCGGCCAGTCGCAGTCCCTTGCGCTGGGCCTGCGGTTCCAGCATCACGACCATGGTGTTCAGCATGCGGTGGAGGTCGTAGTCTTCCTCGACGAAGGTCAGCTTGCCCGCCTCGATGCGCGAAATGTCCAGCACGTTCTCGA
>SLNI01000240.1 GCA_007133115.1 Thioalkalivibrio sp.
AGTCCGGGCGCCGGGCCATCCTCAACCTCGGACATACGTTCGGCCACGCCATCGAGGCCGGCATGGGATACGGACGGTGGCTGCACGGCGAGGCGGTGGGCACCGGCATGGCCATGGCCGCGCGCATGTCCGAACACATGGGCTGGCTGAGCCGATCGGACCGGGAACGCGCCGAGCGCCTGCTGGCCCGCGCCGGACTGGAACTTCATCCACCCGCGGAACTCACTGCAGAGCGCTTCCACGAGCTCATGGCGATCGACAAGAAAGTGATGGACGGGCACCTGCGCCTGGTGTTGCTCCGGGGCATCGGGTCCGCCGTGGTCACCGGTGAGTTTACGGCCGCCGCCCTGAGCGCGACACTGCCGGCACCCTCGGGGGATTCGGCCGGTGCTGCCTGAGCACGGCGCACAGCCGCCGTACGGTCCCGGGCTGGCGCCGTACGCGGCGCGTTCCGAACAGTCACGCGGACGCCTGTATCCTGAGCCCGCCCCGAATTACCGGAGCGAGTTTCAGCGCGACCGCGACCGCATCGTGCATTCCACCGCGTTTCGACGGCTGAAATACAAGACCCAGGTCTTCGTGAGCCACGAGGGCGACCTGTTCCGCAACCGTCTGACCCACTCGCTCGAAGTGTCCCAGATCGCGCGATCCAGCGCGCGTTCACTGGGTCTGAACGAGGATCTGACGGAGGCGATCGCACTCTCGCACGATCTCGGACACACGCCCTTCGGCCACGCGGGCCAGCGCGCCCTGAATCACTGCATGCGCGAGCATGGCGGGTTCGAACACAATCTGCAGTCGCTGCGCATCGTGGACCTTCTGGAACAGCACTACGCCGAATTCGACGGCCTGAACCTGACCTTCGAGACACGTGAAGGCATCCTCAAGCACTGCTCGCAGGAAAAGGCGCGGACGCTGGGACCGGTGGCCGAACGTTTCCTGCTCAGCGGACAACCGACCCTCGAAGCGCAGCTGACGAACGTCGCCGACGAGGTCGCCTACAACAACCACGATGTCGACGACGGGCTGCGCGCCGGGCTGCTGACCCTCGACCAGCTCTGCGAGGTCGAGCTCTTTCGCAGCTGCCACGACGACGTCCGCCGACGCTACCCGGGCCTCGAGGACCGCCGCGTGCAGCATGAAACCGTGCGCCGCATGATCGATGCGCTGGTGACCGACCTGATCGTGACCAGCGGCGAAGCGATTCGGGCCGCGGGCGTCGAAAATCCGGACGCCGTGCGTACGCGGCCCGAACCCCTCGTGCGCTTCAGCCCCGAGATGGCGACGCTGAACCGCGACCTCAAGCGCTTTCTGCGCCAGAACCTGTACCATCATCATCAAGTCCGTCGGATGATGGCGAAAGCGGAACGCCTCCTGCAGGCACTGTTCGACGCCTTCACGGAGGATCCCAAGCTGTTGCCGGAGAACTTCCAGGCGCATGCCCAACGTCTGGAATCATCCGACGAAAGTGGCCTGGCCCGGGGCATCGCCGACTATATCGCGGGCATGACCGACCGCTACGCGATCCGCGAGCACGACCGAATCTTCGACCTGCGCAAACTGATCTGAGCCCGAGAACATGCCACTGCACCCAGACTGCCTGAGCGAACTGAAACTCAACCACCCGCCTTTCGATGGCTTGCCCAGCGAAGATTTCGTCTTCAGCGACGAGGTGATCGAGGAACTCATCATGGAGGCCAACCAGGCGCTGGTGGTCCCGGGCGCGATCCTGATGCTGACCGGTGATAGCGGCTCGGGGCGCAGCGTCCAGTTGATGCGGCTTCTGGGAACGCTCCCCGAAGAGTTCGACCTCATCGCGTTCCGCGCTCGTGAGAATACGCGCTTCGAAGCAGTGGATTTCACGATCCGCAACCACCTCCGGTCTCTGGGGCTGGACGACCCCTCGCGCGCGCTGACCGAACTCCTGTCCGAGCGTGTCCAGACCGGATTCGAACCCGTCATCGCGGTCGACGACGCACACCTGATGGGCAGCGACATCATCGACAACCTGTTGCGCATTCGCAGCGAAGTCCTGGCTTCGGCCGGGCGCGCGCCGCGGCTGCTGCTGGCCGGCGACCCGGCCCTGTTGCGCCGCCGCCTGAAACTCCCGCCAGCGGACGAGGATCGGGTGCTCCGGTTCAGCCTGCGTCCGTTCAGCCTCGAGCAGACCGCTGCGTACCTGCGGCACCGACTGGAGGCCGCCGGCCTCCAGGACCCCTCGGATCTGCTCGAGGACGACGACATTGCCGCCCTGCAGGCCGCGAGCCAGGGGCTGCCCGAGGCACTGAACCAGCATGCGACGCAGTGGCTGGAACAGCGATGCCGGGACCGTGCCAAGGTCGGTGCCTTCGTAGTGCCTGCTCCGGCGATCGGCGAATCCCAGGAGGCCTCCGGCACCCTGGCGATGACGAGCGAGGACACCTCGGAAGGGGAAAGGGGGACCTCGGATTTCGTGCTTCGTGCCGATGAGGACGACCGGGATCCGCTGGCCCACCCGGCCCACGAATCTGAGGATGAACCGGAACGTCCCGTGCCTCTCTGGAACCGGACCTGGTTCGTCCCCGCGGTCGCGGCCCTGGTGGCGGTGCTGATCGTCGCGCCGTTTGCCCATCACCTGTTCGATCGTCCCCCGACACCCGAAGGCACCACCGTGGAACTGCCCCTGCCGCCGCCGCGCCCGATGGAACCGGAGCCCGCGGTGTCCGAGGTCGAGGGTCTGGACCTGGTGGAGGTGCCCTTCGAGCCGCCGA
>SLNI01000248.1 GCA_007133115.1 Thioalkalivibrio sp.
CGCATGCTGGGGACGGCCGGATTTGTCACCATCGTGCGGCGCACCCGGGGTGACGACATCGATGCCGCCTGTGGACAGCTGGTCGGGCAGGTCGAGGATCGGAGCCGGCGCGCCCCGCGCATGATCCGCCTGCATGCCGCGTTGCCCGCCCCCGCGGGTGTGCGGCTGTGACCCGGCCGACCGTCCGCGCGCGCTTCCTCCCGGCCGGACTGGCCGGGGTTACCCTCGTGCTGCTGGTGCTTGCGGGCTGCACCGGAGTGCAGCCGAAATCCTCGACGGACCAGCGCCGGGCGGCCGAGGTCAATGCCGAACTCGGCATCAATTATCTACAGAACAATGAACTCGTCCAGGCGCAACGTGCCCTGGACCGCGCGCTGCAATTCGATCCGAATGTCGCCCTGGCACATCTCGGAATGGCTTCGTTGCGCGAGCGGCAGGGCTCCGAGGAACTGGCGCTGAAGCACTACCGCGAGGCGCTACGGCTGGAACCGGACAACGCCTACGCCCAGACCAACCTCGGTGACATACTCTGCCGTCAAGGCGAGATCCGGGATGGACAGGCGCTTCTGGGCAAGGCCATCGCCAATCGCTCCTTCCCAATGCGCCCGCTGGCACTCTTCAACTCGGGCATGTGTCACCTGCGCGCGGGGGAGACGGCCCAGGCGGAGACCCGCATCCGCGAAGCGTTGCGGGAGAATCCAAACGATGCCGAGGCGTTGTTCCAGATGGCGATACTCACCTTCGAACAGGAACGGCCGTTTCAGACCCGGGCCTTTCTCTCCCGCCTCGAGGGATTGGGGGTGGCCACGCCGCGATCGCTCCAGCTGTGCTACGAGTCGGAAACACTCCTGGGAAATCCGGTCGACGCGCAACGCTGCGCGGAACGGCTGATGCGTGAATTCGGAGAGAGCGACGAGGCCGCCGAGCTTCGCCGCAGAGGGCACATCGGTGGGTGATAGGAAGGACCAGGAACCGCAGTTCGGACGCCTCGACGATCTGGGTGAGAACACGTCACCGGTTGGGCTGCGCAGCGATGCGCCTGAGGAAGAAACGGCCAATGCCCCGGGTGGTGAACCCAACGTCTCTTCCGCCAGCGGCCTGACCACGCGTGACCAGCCGGTGGAGGCCCAGCCCACCATTGCTTCGGGCACTCCCGGAGAGGCTCTGCGCGAGGCGCGCGAGCACCATGGCCTGGACACGATGACGTTGGCACAGCGCACGCGTCTGTCCCGCAAGACCATCGAAGATCTCGAGTTCAACCGCTTCAGCGAGATTCCCCCCACCTACGTGCGCGGCTATCTGCGCGCCGTGGCCCGTGAGTTGGATGCCGACGGCGCCGCGTGGGTGCGCGCCTATGAAAACCTCGGATACGCCGAGCCGACGGTGGGACCCATGACCAAAGGGAGTACCGCCGGTACGGTCAAGCGCTCTCGTGGCGGCCTCGGATACCTGTTGATCCTGCTGGCGGTGCTTGGCGTGCTCGCGTTCGGCGCATACATCTGGCTGGCGGACAACGGTGAGAATGTGCTGGAACGGATCCCCGGCGTTTCCTGGCTGGGTTCGTCTCCGCCCACCGGGCCGGTCGACGGCGACGCAGTCGAGCCACCTGAGGCTGTGGTCGGCGAAGCTGCCGCCGAGCCGGAGCCGCTGGTCGAGCTGACGTTCGATCCGGTACCGGAACCAGAGTCTGTCGGGAGTGCTCGGGTGGATTCCGTGGCCGAGGTCGCCCGACCCGCACCGGCCGCGTCGATCGATTCTACGGAGACCGGGTCCGCCGAGTCCGGCGCGCGGGAGCAGGGTGGGCTGCCCGAGCAAGCGGTTCCTGCGAGTGCTGCGATCGAGGGGCGCGCCGCGGCTGCGCCGTCCGAGGCAGCAGCCGTTGTCCTCCCCGCCGGGCGTGGCCTGGTTGGATTGTCGTTTCAGGAGACTTCCTGGGCCGAGATCCGCTCGGCATCCGGCGTGATCGAACTGCGCGGAGTGTTCGACCGCGGCGATCGTCGCAGTGCCGAGGTGGAGTTGCCCGCGCGCGTGGTTCTGGGCAACGCCCCCGGCGTGGCGCTGGATCTGAATGGTGTGGCGGTGGATCTGGAGACGCACACCCGTGGCGACCGCACCGCGCGCTTTGATCTGGACGCCAACCGATGACCCGCGGCGCGCGATCGGGCATTGCAGGGCAGGAGGCGGCATGAAGGCCATCCAGTCGATCCGGGGGATGCATGACATTCTCCCGGACGCAGTGCATGTGTGGCAGCACCTGGAACGTTGCCTGCGTGACATCCTTGGCGCTTACGGGTACCAGGAAATCCGACTGCCCGCGGTGGAATTCACCGAACTGTTCGCGCGTTCCATCGGCGATGTCACCGATATCGTCGAAAAAGAGATGTACACCTTTCAGGACCGGAACGGGGACCTTCTGAGCCTGCGGCCGGAGGGAACCGCGGGTTGCGTTCGCGCGGGTGTGGAACATGGGCTGCTGCACAACCAGGTGCAGCGTTTCTGGTACCAGGGGCCGATGTTTCGCCACGAGCGGCCGCAGAAAGGACGCTATCGCCAGTTCCACCAGGTCGGTGTCGAGGTTTTCGGGGTACCCGGACCGGATGTGGACGCTGAATTGATGGCCATCACCGCCCGTCTGTGGCGCGCACTGGGCCTGCGCAATCTGCGTCTCGAGCTGAACACCCTGGGAACACCGGCCAGCCGACAGCAGTATCGAGAGCGTCTGATCGCCTATTTCGAAGAGCA
>SLNI01000140.1 GCA_007133115.1 Thioalkalivibrio sp.
CACGGCGTGACCGTCGTGCCGATCGAATTCTTCATTCCACGGACGTGCGGGGAGACCAGGGTGTTCGGGCAAGAGAACGGCAACCTCTGGCGCCTGGAGGTCTCCGCTGCCGTGCCGGGCGTGAGGTATACCGCCCACTTCGATGTTCCGATATTCCGCACGGCCGAGAGCGACTCCGAAGAGGCGTATCGACTCACGGAGCGTGCCGAGCAGCAGGTTCTCACTCAGGAGCGCCCGCCCACAGTCGCGGCCCGGATCACGAACCCGCTCACCGGGGGCACGGAATATTACTGGGGACCGGCAAAGCCGCTGGGTCTCAGTTTCATCCTGACCCTGGCTTTCCTCGGGATGGGCGCCTACCTGTATTTTTCGCTGACCGGCGTGGACATGGGCATCTCCGATGAGGACCGTTTCGCTGCCAGGGTGATCATGGGGCTGATGATGACAGGCCTCGTGCTGGTGGTGGTCGGGTTGTGGACGAGTTCCTCGCGGTTGATCGTGGAGGGGGAACGGGTGCGGGTGCTGAATCGACTTTTCGGGTTGGGCAGCTGGAAGGAATACCCCGCCACGGAAATCCGCGAGGTGCAGTCGTTCGCGGCCCGTTCTTCCGGAAAGAAGAACCCCTTCAAGATACGTCTGACCCTGGACGAGGGGAAAACGATCCAGGTGGGGAACGGGAAGGATACCTATGAGGGCGGGCAATGGCTCGCCGCGCAGATCCGCGAGCAGCTGCAGCCGAAACGCAGGTAGAGGTGCCCGGGACCCTCAGGCGCAGGGTTGATGCCAGGCGCAGGAGGCGGCGGGGCCGGCCGGGTCCAGTCGGACGAGCGTCAGGCTCCGGCCCCAGACGCAGCCGCTGTCCAGGGAGAGCCAGTCTTCTCCGCGGCGAAAGCCCAGGGCCGACCAGTGTCCGAAGGTGATCCAGTGTCCCTCGCTGGCGCGACCGTTCACCTTGAACCAGGGCGTCAGTCCCGCGTCGACGCCCTCGGCGGGAGGTCCGCTCAGGGCGAAATCGAGGGCGCCGTCCGGGTGGACGAACCGCATCCGGGTCAGGGCATTCACGGTGTAGCGCAGGCGGTCCGGACCCTTGAGCTGCTCGTCCCACCGCTGCGGCTGGTTCCCGTACATGGCCGCCAGAAATTCCTGCCGGCGCGCAGGGATGCGCAGGACCGCCTCGACGGCGCGTGCTTCGCTGCACGCCTTGGCGACCGACCACTGGGGCGCAATCCCGGCATGGGTCAGCGTCCATCCCAGCTCCAGATCCTGGTGTACAAGGGGTCTTTCTGCCAGCCAGTCCAGCAGATCGTCGGCATCCGGCCTGCGCAGCACGTCGGCCAGCGTGTCCTTGGCGCGTGGCACACGCAGACCGGCAGCTGTGGCGAGCAGGTGCAGGTCATGATTGCCGAGGACCGTGACTGCAGAGGCCCCGAGGTCTCGCACGAACCTCAGGCAGGCGCCCGATTGCGGTCCCCGGTTCACCAGGTCCCCGACCAGCCACAAGCGATCCTGGACCGGGTCGAACCGAACCCGATCGAGCAGTCGTTCCAGGGGTGACAGGCAACCCTGCAGATCACCTACGGCGTAGACGGCCATGCAAGGTCATCCGGAGTCTGGACGGGGGTCGGCACCCGGCGCATCAATGCAGGGTGTGGGGAACGGAAAGGGTGAATGGCGGGATCGGCGCCTGGAAGGTGAAGCCGGAGTCATCGCGCATCTCGTAGCTGCCTTCCATGGTTCCGACCGGGGTCTCGAGCACGGTTCCGCTCGTGTATTCGAATTCTTCGCCCGGAGCAATCCTGGGTTGTTTGCCAACCACACCTTCGCCGCGAACCTCCTGGGTCTGGTCGCGGGCGTCACGGATGATCCAGTGCCGGTTGAGGAGCTGGATCGGACCACCGCCGCTATTTCGGATCGTGATGTGGTAGGCAAATACGTAGCGTGCGGCCTCGGGGTCGGACTGCTCCTCGATATAGGCGGTGGCGACTTCGATCTCGATATGGTGTTCCGTGGGGTTCATTCGGATTCTCCTGCAGGTTCCAGCATCCGGCGAGCCGCGACGGCAGCGCCCAGAAGACCGGGTTCGGGGTGGACGATCAGTCGCAACGGAAGTCCGGAAAGCAGAGCCTGCATCGGGGGCTTGTTTCGGAAGGAATCGACAAAGATAGGGGTCTGGAAGTGCCTTGACCAGCGCGGAGCGATTCCGCCCGCCACGAAAACCCCGCCCCTCGGCAGTGCGGCCAGGGCCATGTCGCCCAACTGGCTCGCGTACATGCTGACAAACCGCTCGACGACTCGCAAGGCCCCGGGGTCTTCCCGGTCGGCCGCCGCACCGATGGCGCTTGCCGGATCGGGGGCAGCGAGCGCCTCGGCCAGTGTGGCGTCGGGGGAACGCGCATGCATGAACGCAGCGATCCGACCGATACCGGCACCACTGAGCACGCTTTCCCGGGAGCACCGGCCCATGCGGTCCCGAACCCATTCGACAAACTCGGCCTGCCAGGCATCGGCGGGTGCGAAATCCGCGTGTCCACCCTCGCCGGGATAGATATGCCGAGCCGGCGGCGGGCCCACCAGGCAGGTTCCGAGACCCGTGCCGGCACCGACAACCAACTGCAGACCTTCCGGATCCGGCGTGGCCTGCTGAAGATCGATCTGGTCGTCGGGACCGAGCGCGGAAAGCGAGTAGCCGATGGCCGCGAAGTCGTTGATGAGCGCGACCGGGATGCCGAAGCGGCGTTC
>SLNI01000246.1 GCA_007133115.1 Thioalkalivibrio sp.
AGGAAATGCTTCGCCGCCACGGCAGGCAGCCGCAGGACGCGCACAAGCAACTCGCCCAGTTCGAGATCACCCGAGTCGAACCCCGCACCCCGGGAAGGCTCGCGCCGATCGGACCGATGCATACGCGGTGTCTTGCCGAGCAGGACCGCCATGGGAAGATCGACCGCCGGTTTCTGCAACAGGGGGTCGTCGACCCTCAGCAACGGCGCCTCCGTCGCCTCGCCCACGACCGCAAACGGCGCGCGCTCGCGTTCGGCGATCGCCACGAAGTCCTGAATCCGCTCCGGGGCAATGGCGAGCACGTAGCGTTCCTGGGCCTCGTTGCACCAGAGCTCAAGCGGTGAGAGGCCGGGTTCGGCAGACGGAATCCGACGCAGATCGAGTGTTCCGCCCCGCCCGGCGTCGTTCAGGATTTCCGGAATCGCGTTCGACAGCCCACCGGCGCCGACGTCGTGGATCGAAAGAATGGGATTGTCCGGCCCCATCGCGGTACAGCGGTCGATGACCTCCTGACAGCGGCGCTGAATCTCCGGATTTCCGCGCTGCACCGAGGCGAAATCCAGTTGCTCGGCGCTGGCGCCGCTGGCGACCGATGAGGCCGCCCCGCCGCCCAGCCCAATCAACATGGCGGGCCCACCGAGCACCACGACCTGGGTGCCGGCCGGGAACCCCTCCTTGAGCACGTGCTCCGAGCGCATCGAGCCGAGGCCGCCTGCGATCATGATCGGCTTGTGGTAGCCGAACAGCCGGCGTTGGGACCCCTGCCCCGCTTCCAGCTCCAGCGTGCGGAAGTAGCCCGTCAGCGCAGGACGGCCAAATTCGTTGTTGAAGGCCGCGCCGCCGATCGGGCCCTCGATCATGATCCCCAGCGCGGATTCGATCCGTCCCGGCTTGCCGTTGTCGATCTCCCACGGCTGGTCGAACCCCGGGATCCTCAGGTTGGAGACACTGAAACCGGTCAGACCGGCCTTGGGTTTCGAGCCCCGACCGGTCGCACCTTCGTCGCGGATCTCGCCACCCGAACCCGTGGCCGCGCCGGGAAAGGGCGAAATCGCGGTGGGATGATTGTGGGTCTCCACCTTCATCAGGATCGGCAGATCCAGTTCGACGCGGTGATAAACACCCGTGACGGCATCCGGCAGCAGCCGTACCCCGCGGTGCCCCTCGATCACCGAGGCATTGTCGCAATACGCCGAGAGAACGCCCTCCGGACTCTCATTGTAGGTATGGCGGATCATGCCGAAGAGCGTCTGTCCCTGCACTTCGCCGTCGAGGGTCCAGCTGGCGTTGAAGATCTTGTGCCGGCAGTGCTCCGAGTTCGCCTGCGCGAACATCATCAGTTCCGCGTCAGTCGGTGCGCGGCCAAGCTCCGCGTAGGCATGCGCGAGGTATTCGATTTCGTCTTCGGACAGCGCGAGCCCCAATTCGGCGTTCGCGGCTCCCAGCGCCCCAAGCGCATCCGGGGCCAGCTCGATCATCCGCAGGGGTCGCGGCGACTCCTCGCGAAACAGGTCTGCGGCTTCGGACGCGTCGGCCATCACGAATTCCGTCATGCGATCGTGCAGTACGGCGGCAAGTTCGGCGAGCCCCAGCCCCTGGAGACCGTCGCCTTCCAGGAACCAGTGCACCCCGCGCTCGATACGCCGCACGCCCGCTTCCAACCCGGCGTGAAACGCGATCTCGGTCGCCTTCGAGGACCAGGGGCTGATCGTCCCCGGCCGAGGGACCACGAAAAACTCGCGCGCCGGTTCGAAACCGGGGCCCGGCCAGGGCTCGCCCTCGCCCAGCAGGAGGTCCACCAGTCGTGCGTTTTCTTCCGGCTCCAACTCGCGCCGGGTATCGACGAAATAGACCAGCCGAGCCGCAATGCGGCCGGTGCCCGGATATTCCGAGCGCAGACGCACTTCGCGTTGGCGAATCCGGAACGGCGAAAACGCCCTGCCACCTTCGAATACCCGCATCCGGCTCCCCCTGCATCAGACCGAGGCGCCATTGTACCCAAGGCGGACCAATTACCGGTGGCAGGGAACCGGAAATCCGCTAGACTGTCATACCAGTACCAAGGGGACGACATGGCTTCGACGTGGGTCACAAAACCCGAGGTGCATGCCGAGGCTGTAGATGACCTCGTAAAAACATCTGCAAACTTATAGTTGCCAACGACGACAACTACGCACTCGCCGCCTAAAAACCGGTAGGAGTGCCGTCCGACTGAAGCCGCGCCTGCGCGTTCAGATCCGGGCGTCGATCTCGCAGGATCGTGGTGAAGCTCTCCCGGGGCGGACCCACTAAAACTTAACCGGGATCGCTGTTGGTTGTCCCTGCCCGTCGGGTAGCCACCAGTCAAAACAAAGACGCGGATAAGCATGTAGAGCCGAAGGCGGAGGTCTTGCGGACGCGGGTTCGATTCCCGCCGTCTCCACCAATATAGTAGTGAAAACAGGCACCTACGGGTGCCTTTTTCATTGGATTCTTACGTGTCTGCGCGGGTTCCTGCGTCCCGGTGCGGACTCGGAGAACACCGCCCCCGCCCCTATTTCCCCGGTATTTCGCCCTCTCCCCGCCCTCCTTCTCTCCCCCTTGCGCGGAAGCCGAGAACGAAGTCCGCGAGTTCGGAATTTTTTTCCGTCACTTTTCCAATGACTTACGCGCGGACTGTTCGTGCGAGTTTTTTCGCGGCATTGGGTAGCGGCGGGAATACAACCGCGGCCCGTGGGCGTGGGGGACCGGTCACGGCC
>SLNI01000055.1 GCA_007133115.1 Thioalkalivibrio sp.
AGGTCCGGTTCGCGCGGGTCCGAGACGATGGAATAGGCGCGCGGGACCAGCTTCCCCTCGCGCCGCAGGCCCAGGGTCACGAACTGGCCATTCTCGAACGCAAAATCCGGTGGACGGGTGGTGGTGAAGCTGAAGGTCTTTGGCGACCAGCGCCGGACAGAAGTGATGTTTTGTTCGTGGTAAGGCAACGTCTTCCTCCGAGTGACACGGTATCGGGACGGTAGCAGCATCCGGACGAGCGTCGCAGCAACGGCTTCCTTATCTTGCGGAATTCGGGTGCTCTCCGGTCGTGTTTCTCCGGGGCCCTGTGGTAGCCTCTGGCCAGGGGAGCGGGTCCGGCTTCGACGCGTTTCCCCATCGTTTTTTTCCACAATCAACACGAGGCATGCTTCATGAAGAAGATGTTTTTCTCTCTCGCCGTCGGAGCCCTGGCGCTTTCCGTCGGTGTCGCCGCACAGGCGCAGGTTACCGCTGAAGACATGGTCAAGTTCCGCCAGTCCGGTTACACGTTCATGTCCTGGAACATGGGCAAAATCAAGGCACAGGCGGTCGATGGCACGGTGCCGTACAACCAGGAACAGGTCGCGGCCGCGGCCAACGTGATTGCGGCGATTGCCAACTCCGGCATGGGCGCACTCTACTCGCCGGCCACGCTGGGTGAGACCGGCTGGAAGGAAACCCGGTTGCTTCCGGCGTTCTTCGAAGAGCAGGACAAGGTGCGCGAGGTCGCGGTGAACTTCGTGCAGCAAGCCAACGCGCTGCAGGAAATCGCGGCCATGGGTGATCAGGCCGAGATCGCCGCGCAGTTCGACACGTTGAGCCAGGCCTGCAGGGCCTGCCACGACGACTTCCGCGCGAAGTAAGCCAGACCCCGTTTCAGGGCTTGCGGGCCGCCTTCGGGCGGCCCGTTTCGCTAAAAGCCCAGATCCGGAGCCGGCGGGGGCGGGGGCGGCAGCAGGCCTCCGCCAGCAACCCAGAATGCCGCCGCCGCAGCCGCCAATGCGATCATGAAGGGCAGCATGCCGCCACCCTGAAAGGACCGCGCGGCCGGGTTCGAGACCCGCTTGCGCCCGGTGATCATCGGCAGGATGAGGTTGTCCCGCCGGATCACGGCGTAGTACAGAATCGCCAGCACGTGCAGCGTGACCAGCCCGTACAGCACCCACTCACCGCGGCGATGCCAGGTGGTGAGCCGATCGCTGAGATCGGCCCCGGCCAGCGGGTACAGCGGACCGCGAAAGGCGATGGCATCGTTGGCGAACAGTCCCGTGACCGCGAGCGCGGCGAGCAGCAAAAGCAGCGCGAGTACCGAGAGGGCTCCGAGCGGTGTGTGACCCACACCGCGCCAGCGGCCGCGCAGGTAATCGAATACAGCGCGGGGCCCTCGCACAAAGTGATGAAAGCGGGCGTGCGTCGAGCCGATAACGCCCCAGACGATCCGGAACACGAGCAAGGCCAGGATCAGGTGGCCGAACCGACCGTGCCAGACCATCGCGGAGTTGCTTCCGATATTCACCGAGATCACGGATCCGGCCACCAGCGCCAGCAGCGCCCAGTGGAACAGGCGGACCGGGAGGTCCCAGAGCTGAATCACGCGTTCACGCATTGGCGTCTCCTTGGGATTGGGCGCGCGAACCTTACCAGCCGATGGCCTTGGGCAGCGAGTGGGCCATGTTGTTCCATGGCTGTATTTTGACGAAATCCCGAGCGCCACCGCGGATCGTGTAAAGATTATGTAACATCCCTGTTATCTAATGCCGAGCATGTCATTTCCGGGATCGAGGCGATGAGCTTGAACATCCTCCTGGTGGAGGACGACACGGCTGTGCGGGAGGTGTTGCGCGGGCCGCTGCAGAAGGCCGGCCTTCACGTGATCGAGGCCGGTGACGTGCGTCAGGCGAAGGAAGCCATCGTGCAACAGGTCCCGGACCTCATCCTGCTCGACTGGATGCTTCCCGAAGTCAGTGGCGTGGAATGGGCGCGTGCACTGAAAAGCGCCCCCCACACCCGTGGTGTCCCCATCATCATGCTGACCGCGCGGGGTGAGGAAGAGGACCGCATCAGGGGGCTGGAGGTCGGCGCCGATGACTACGTGACCAAGCCCTTCTCGCCGCGTGAGCTCATCGCCCGGATCCGCGCCGTGCTGCGGCGCACGGCGCCCACCAGCAGCGACGAACCGGTTGAAATCGACGGTCTGCGGCTCGACCCGGTGAGCCACCGGGTCAGCGCCGAGGGCAGAACGCTGGATATGGGGCCGACGGAATACCGGCTGTTGCATTTCTTCATGACCCACCAGGATCGGGTCTTCACCCGCGGCCAGCTGCTGGACAACGTCTGGGGTACCAACGTGTATGTCGAGGAGCGCACGGTCGACGTGCATATCCGTCGCCTGCGCATCGCACTTGCCACGACCGGGCACGAAAATCTGGTCCAGACCATTCGCGGCGCTGGCTACCGGTTCTCGCGTCAGCCCTGAGCCTTGTACGGAATCCCGGTGCCGGGCGATCATGTGCGCCCCACCCGCCGGGTGCCTCCGATAACTGCGATTGGCGATGAAGCCCCGTAATCCCTGGCCCGCGATGCAAGCCCGGGCGATCCTGTCGCTCCTCGCCTTGAGCTTGGTCGCGTGGGCTACGGGCCAGTGGCTTCTGGTGTTTCTATTGGCCCTGGCGGCCGTGGTGGTCTGGGATCTGATCAACCTGCGGCGGCTCGAGCGCTGGTTGCG
>SLNI01000200.1 GCA_007133115.1 Thioalkalivibrio sp.
CGCGCCAGTAGCGGTAGTCGAACAGCTCGGGATGGGCGTCCACCAGGATCTTGCGGGTTTCGGGATCCGGGCACAGGAACGTCGGGAATTCCTCCGGGAAGATGTCGTGCGGGCCGACCGAAAACCAGGGTTCGGCGCTCAGCTCGTCTTCCGGATTCATCGCGCGCGGGATGGGCCGGAAGTTGCAGTCGGTGAGGTAGGCGATCTCGTCATAGTCGTAGAACACGATCTTGCCCAGGCAGTTCACGCCGAAATTCTTGAACAGCAGGTCGCCGGGGAAAATGTTGACGCCCATGAGCTGCTGGATCGCAAGCCCCCAGTCTTCGAGCGCGGCGCGCGTTTCCTCGGCGTCGGCTTCGTCCAGGAACAGATTCAGCGGCAGCATGCGTCGCTCGATGTAGAGGTGCCGGATTACCAGCACGTCGCCGTCGATCTCGAGTAGGGAAGGGACCTCGGCCTTGAGTTCAGCCACCAGGTCGTCCGGGAAACGATCCAGCGGGAACCCGACGTCCGAAAACTCAAGGGTATCGGCCATCCGGCCCACGCGATCGTGCAGTTTGACCTGCTGGTAGCGCTCCCGCACCTGTTCGTGCGTGACGTCCTTGGGCGGCGGGAAATGGTCCCGGATCACCTTGAATACGTAGCCGTAGGAGGGCAGCGTGAACACCAGCATCACCATGCCCGGGGTGCCGGCCGCCAGCTGGAAGGAATCCGTGCTCTGTTCCAGGTGCGCGAGGAAGTCGCGGTAGAACTCGTTCTTGGCCTGTTTCTGGAAACCGATGCTCATGTAGAGCTCGGCCAGCGGTTTGTCGGGCATCAGGGTCTGCAGAAACGCGACCGTGGCCGCGGGCACCGGAGTCTTCGCCATGAAATAGGCGCGGGCGAAGTTGAACACGGCTTCCATCTGTTCACGTGTCGTGAGCAACGTGTCGGCGTAGATCGCACCCTGCTCGTTGTTGATCAGGGGGATCACGAAGGGCTGCACGTCGTCGGCCCAGAAGACCCGTCCCAACAGGTAGCAGGCCTTGTTGCGGTAGAAGGGGGATTCCAGCACGTCGATGCGCAGTTCCCCGCTTGCAGCCGCCGCCTGCGGTTCGCGCTCGCGGAAGGCCTCGGCGATGCGGCTGACGTCCCGGTCGAGATCCTCGAAGGGGATGCTGAAGTAGAACGCCGAGAGGATTTCCCATATGCAGTGCTCCAGCCCTGCGGCGCGAGGGTGGAAGGACATGAACACGCGGTAGCGGGCGGCGAGTTCCTCGCGGTCCACGGTCGAGTCCACGAAAATGTGATCATTGTGGTAGTACTTGCGCTCGAACAGCTGGCAGAACACCGAGTTGAAGAAGGTTTCGGCCAGCTCGGGGCGGCTGTGGTGCCGCAACAGGCCGGTATACAGGCGCTTGACCTCCTGCCACAGGCGCTCGTCCAGGCACTGGATTTCGAAGGTGCTGTGCAGCTTGGCGATGGTTTCGCGGACGCGGGCGTCGTAGAAGCTGATGCGTTCGGCCGAGGCCTTCTGCACCGCCTGCCAGTCGGCGCGTTCGAAGCGCTGGCGGGCGTCACTGGTGACCTCGGCGAAGAAGGAATAATGGCGCTCGAAGCCGGTCAGAATGGCCCGGGCCAGCTGTGCCGCGCGAAAGTGCAGCGCGCTGATGGCGGCGGTGTCGGTGTCTTCCGGTTCCGGACAGGTGGCCAGATGTCCTCGGGCGCTTGCCATCGGTTTATCGCTTCCCACTTTACGAAACTCCAGATCTAGACTATTTTGCTGCGATGCACAAGTTTTGTGCGGCGCGGGATGCGCGCGCACAGTGCCTGGGCATCCCCAACAAGAACAGCAAAAGGCCCCGAGGCCT
Organism: Thioalkalivibrio sp.; assembly: GCA_007133115.1. GTDB lineage: Bacteria > Pseudomonadota > Gammaproteobacteria > Ectothiorhodospirales > Ectothiorhodospiraceae > Thioalkalivibrio. The sequence goes on from SLNI01000200.1 coordinate 1,851, forward strand.
GATGGAGGATACGACATGAGCGAGACCCCGAGCCGCGAGCAGCAGATTCGGACCCTGGAACAGGACTGGTCGGAGAACCCGCGCTGGCGCGACGTGCGCCGCGGATATTCGGCCGCGGATGTCGTCCGTCTGCGCGGTTCGGTGCGCCCCGAGCACAGCTACGCCCGGATGGGCGCGGAAAAGCTCTGGGAGCTGCTGCACGGCAAGGCGCGCAAGGGCTACGTGAACGCCCTGGGCACCCTCACCGGTGGGCAGGCCCTGCAGCAGGCGCGGGCGGGTGTTGAGGCGATCTACCTCTCGGGCTGGCAGGTCGCGGCCGACGGCAACACCTCCGAGACGATGTACCCCGACCAGTCGTTGTATGCCTATGACTCGGTCCCGACCATGGTCCGGCGCATCAACAACAGCTTCCAGCGCGGCGACGAGATCCAGTGGTCGCGGGGCATCGGACCCGGCGACGACGGTTTTGTCGATTACTTCCTGCCGATCGTGGCGGATGCCGAAGCCGGCTTCGGCGGCGTGCTCAATGCCTTCGAACTGATGAAAAACATGATCGCCGCCGGCGCCGCGGGCGTGCACTTCGAAGACCAGCTGGCGGCGGTGAAGAAATGCGGGCACATGGGGGGCAAGGTACTCGTCCCGACGCAGGAGGCCGTGCAGAAGCTGGTCGCAGCGAGGCTCGCGGCCGATGTGATGGGCGTTCCCACCCTGTTGCTCGCACGCACCGATGCCGAGGCCGCCAACCTGCTGACCAGCGACGTGGACGACAACGATCGCCCGTTCGTCAGCGGCGAGCGCACGGCCGAAGGCTTCTTCCGGGTCCGGAACGGGCTCGAACAGGCGATCAGCCGCGGCGTCGCCTATGCGCCGTATGC
>SLNI01000201.1 GCA_007133115.1 Thioalkalivibrio sp.
GACGAAATCAAGATCGATCAGGAAGAGGTCAAGAACTTCGTCGCCGAATACGGCCGTGACAAGGTTCACCTCGACGTGATCAACCGCTGCCCCAGCAAGTGCATGACCCTGAACGAGGACAACACGCTGTCGATCGACAACGGCAACTGCGTCCGCTGTATGCACTGCATCAACGTCATGACCAAGGCCCTGTCCCCGGGTGATGACAAGGGCGTGAGCATCCTCGTCGGTGGCAAGCGCACGCTGAAGATCGGCGACCTGATGGGTACCGTGATCGTGCCGTTCAAGAAGCTCGAGACCGAAGAGGACTACCAGGAACTGGTGGAACTGGCCGAGAACATCATCGATTTCTGGGCGGAGAACGGCCTGGAGCACGAGCGCTGCGGCGAGATGATCGAGCGCATCGGTCTGGTCAACTTCCTGAAGGGTATGGGTCTGGAAGCCGATCCGAACATGGTCAGCCATCCTCGCCAGAGCTCGTACATCCGCATGGACGAGTACGACGAGGCTGCGGAGAACTACCTGCGGCACAAGATGGAACAGCGGCAGGCCGCCGCGGGTTGATCCCGCGGTTCCGCCCCCTGATCGAACCCCAACGAATACGAAGATAGCGGGAGTCACCGATGTCACAACCAGCCATGCGTCCGCCGATCGAATCCGGTTGCCCGGACGGTTTCCAGTACATGCACCCGGTCATGCGCCGCAACTTCGGCGCGTGGAAATACCACGAGCATCCCCGTCCCGGCGTGCTGCTGCACGTCTCCGAGTTCGACGAGAAGATCTGGACCGTGAAAGCCGGCACCCAGCGTATCCTGGACGTCTTCACCCTGCGCAAGCTTTGCGACATCGGTGATGAATACGCCGACGGCTACGTGCGTTTCACCATCCGTTCGAACATCGAATACATGGTCGATGCCGAGTCCAAGGTCGAGCCTCTGATCAATGCCCTCGAAGAAGCGGGCTTCATCGTCGGTGGCACCCGCAACTCGGTGTCCATGATCTCCCATACCCAGGGCTGGCTGCACTGCGACATCCCGGGTACCGATGCTTCTGGCGTGGTCAAGGCGATGATGGACGAACTCATCGACGAGTTCCGCAACCACAACATGCCCAACCGCGTGCACATCACCACCTCGTGCTGCCAGATCAACTGCGGCGGTCAGGGCGATATCGCGATCAACGTGCAGCACACCAAGCCGCCGAAGATCAACCATGACCTCGTCGCCAACGTCTGCGAGCGCCCGTCGGTCGTCGCTCGGTGCCCCGTGGCTGCGATCCGGCCGGCGCTGGTGAACGGCAAGCCGTCGCTCGAAGTGGACGAGAAGAAGTGCATCTGCTGCGGCGCCTGCTACCCGCCGTGCCCCCCGATGCAGATCAACGACGCGGAGCACACCAAGTTCGCGATCTGGGTCGGCGGCAACCACTCCAATGCTCGCGGCAAGCCGACCTTCCAGAAGCTGGTCGCGTCCGGGATCCCGAACAACCCGCCGCGCTGGCCCGAAGCCACCGCGATCGTGAAGCGGATCCTCAAGGTCTACCAGGAAGACGGTCAGGACTGGGAACGCATCAACGACTGGATCGAACGGATCGGCTGGCCCGCCTTCTTCGAGAAGACCGGCCTTCCGTTCACCCGATACCACATCGAGAACTGGAGAGGCGCGCGCAACACCCTGAACGCCTCCACGCACATCCGGTTCTGATCCGGCAGAACCGGATCTCGAAAGGGGAGAAACCGGCGGCCATAAGGCCGCCGGTTCGTAAACAGGCTCAACAGGAACCGCGTTCATGAAATATGGAATTCTGGTCAACGAGGGCCCCTACCAGCACCAGGCCTCGGACACCGCGTACCAGTTCGCTCAGGCTCTGCTGGACAAGGGCCACGAGTTGTTCCGCGTGTTTTTCTATCACGATGGTGTGAACAACGGGACGCGCTTTGCCGTGCCCCCGCAGGATGACCGCAACATCACCGCGCGCTGGAGCGAAATGGCCGAGAAGCACGGCGTGGACCTCGTGATCTGCATCGCCGCCGCGCAGCGTCGCGGACTGCTCGACGAGGGTGAGGCGAAGCGTCAGGGCAAGGATGGCAACAACATTGCGCCCGGCTTTCGCATCTCCGGCCTGGGTCAGTTGATCGAGGCCGGCATCCAGAGCGACCGACTGGTGGTGTTCGGCGACTGAGCGCAGGGGTCGGTTGTGCGAGCAGGTGTGCCGTGAGGCCACCCGCTGTGACGGCCGGCGCGTCCAATCCATTACGAAGGTAGAAGCATAATGTCAGAACCTTGGGAAGAAGAAGGTCCAGGCACGATCAAGAAGTTCATGTACGTGAACCGCAAGGCCCCGTACGGAACCATCTACGCGCTGGAATCGCTGGAAGTCGTGCTGATCGCCGCGGCCTTCGAACAGGATGTCAGCATGGCGTTCCTGGACGACGGTGTGTACCAGCTGAAGAAAGGTCAGGATACCCAGGGTATCGGCATGAAGAATTTTTCGCCGACCTATCGGGCGCTGGAAGGCTACGACGTGGAGAAGCTGTATGTGGAGGCCGAGTCACTGGCCGAGCGTGGGCTTTCCGAGGATGATCTGCTCGTTCCCGTGGAGGTCATGGGTCGTGAGGCTCTGGCCGAGCTCATGGACGAACAGGATGTGATTCTGAGCTTCTGAGGAAAAAGTCATGACCATGTTGCATACCGTTAACAAATCGCCTTTCGAGCGCAACACCCTGGCCTCGTGCCTCGGCCACGCCAAGTCCGGCTCGGCCATCCTGCTGATCGAGGACGGCGTATTTGCCGCGGTTAAGGGCACCGCGCACGAGGACACGGTCCGTGGCGCCGTCGCCGATCACAAGGTCTTTGTCCTCGGACCGGACCTCCTGGCCCGTGGCATGCGCCCGGAACAGGTCATCGAGGGGATCTCGGTCGTCGATTACGGCGGTTTCGTGGATCTCACCGAGCAGCACGACAAAGTCCAGGCCTGGGTCTGAACCGTCATACCCACTGTAACCCGCACTGCAACCAAGAGGAGTCAACGCGATGCCTATCGAAGCTGGTGGCAAGATGTACGAAACCGACGAGGAAGGCTACCTGGCCGACCTCAATGACTGGAACCCCGATCTGGCCACCGCGATGGCCAAGGCCGACGGTGCCGATCTGGACGAGAACCACTGGGAAGTCATCAACTTCCTGCGTGAGTACTACGAGGAATACCAGATCGCTCCTGCGGTGCGCGTGTTGACCAAGGCGATTGGCAAGAAGCTTGGGCCGGACAAGGGCAACAGCAAGTACCTGTACGAGCTGTTCCCCTACGGTCCCGCGAAGCAGGCCTGCAAATACGCCGGCCTGCCCAAGCCGACCGGCTGCGTCTGATCCATCTGCACGACCCCTCCGGGTGAGGTATCCACCTCACCCGGAATCCTGATCCGGAGGATTGCCCGTGTTCGTCACCGTGCTCTTTGCCCTGCTTTTCTACGTGGCCACCGCCATCTTTCTGGTGGGCCTCGGCATGCGCATTGCCCGGTACGCACGGACCCCCGCACCGCTGAAGATCCCGACTACGCCCGCACCCACGACGCGCCGCGGTGTCGTGGTGCGCATGGGCACCGAGGTCCTGCTGTTCAACAGCCTGTTCAAGGCGAACAAGTGGATCTGGTTGTTCGGTTTCATGTTTCATGTCGCGCTGGCATTGGTTCTCCTGCGCCACCTGCGTTATTTCCTGGACCCCGTGCCGACCTGGGTGGTGCTCATCCAGCCGTTCGGGATGTACGCCGCGTTTGCGATGGTGATCGGCCTCGCAGGCCTCTGGGTCCGACGCCTGTTCGTCGAGCGGATCCGCTACATCTCCTCGCCTTCGGACCACCTGATGCTGGCGCTGCTGCTGGGCATCGCCCTCACGGGCCTCAGCATGACCTATCTCTGGCACACCGATATTTTGGCCGTGAAGCTTTTCTTCACCGGCCTGATGCGCTTCGAGCTGAACCCCTTGCCGACGCAGCCAATGCTGCTTCTGCACCTGTTCCTCGTCGCATCCCTGATGGTCATTTTTCCGTTCAGCAAGCTTCTTCATGCGCCCGGAGTGTTTTTCAGTCCGACCCGCAACCAGGTCGACAACCCGCGTGAAAAGCGCCACGTGGCCAACGTCAAGTGGATGATCGCCGTCGAGAAACCGGCGGCCTCCGCGGATCAGTAATGCTCACGTCTGCGTCCTAACCAGGAACTTGCATCATGGCCAATTTCGAGACCCCGGAACTGCAGGAAACCGTGGAAATTCCCGCCCTGAAACAGGACGTGATGTCCCACAGTCGTCCTTTCGTCGCCAAGGAGCAGTTCCAGGCCCCGCTGGGGTTCCCCGGGGAACTGGCCGATGACTGGAAGGATGTTGCGATCACCAAGCTTGGCGAGTTGCTGAAAACCAACCGTGCCTTGCAGGTGTTCATGGATTCCTGCGTGAAATGCGGCGCCTGCACCGACAAGTGTCACTACTTCCTCGGTACGTCGGACCCCCGCAATATGCCGGTCGCGCGCCAGGACCTGCTGCGCAACGTCTACCGCCGGTACTACACGCTACCCGGCAAGTACTTCCCGAAGCTCGTCGGGGCCACCGACCTGACCGAGGAAGTGCTGGACCAGTGGTACAGCTACTTCCATCAGTGTTCCGAGTGCCGGCGCTGCTCCGTGTACTGCCCCTACGGGATCGACACCGCCGAGATCACGATGGCGACCCGCGACATCATGAACGCGGTCGGCAAGGGCCAGAAGTACAGCAACGAGATCATCGGCAAGGTGTTCAAGATCGGGAACAACCTTGGTCTCCCGCAGCCTGCGCTCGAAGACACCCTGCTCGGGCTCGAAGAGGACGTGAAGGACGATACCGGGATCGACGTGCGCTTCCCGCTCGACGAGAAAGGTGCCGAGGTGCTGGTGGTGACTCCTTCGGCCGACTTCTTCGCCGAGCCGCACATCGACGGGCTCATCGGGTACGCGAAGGTGTTCCATGCGGCCGGGATCTCCTGGACGTTGTCGTCCCATGCCTCGGAGGCAGCCAACTTCGGCCTGTTCATCGGCTCCAACGAGAACATGAAGAAGATCGCGATGCGCATCCGCGAGGCGGCGCTGGATCTGGGTGTGAAGCGCATCATCTTCGGCGAGTGCGGGCATGCCTGGCGCGTCGCCTACAGCTACCTGAACACTCTGGCGGGGCCGTTCGATTTCCTCGACCCGCGCTACCCGGTCCCGCAGCACATCTGCGAATTCACACACGACCTCATCCAGCGCCGCGTGATCACCCTCGACAAGAGTCGCAACGATCACCGCCGGGTGACGTTCCACGACTCGTGCAACGTGGCGCGCGCTTCCCGCATGGGCGATATGCCGGGTGGCCAGTTCGTGATTCCGCGTGAAGTCATCAAGGCGGCCTGCAACCACTTCTACGACATGGCTCCCGAGACCATCGGCGAGGCGACTTTCTGCTGCGGTGGCGGCGGGGGTCTGCTCACCGACGACCTGTTGGAACTGCGCGTCAAGGGCGCGCTGCCGCGCATGTCGGCGCTCAAGCAGGTGGTGGAAGAACACGAAGTCACGCATATGGCTGCCATCTGTGCCATCTGCAAGAGCCAGTTCAGCAAGGTACTTCCGTATTACGGGTTTCAGATGGACCAGATCATCAGTGTTCATCAACTGGTTAGCGACGCGATCGTTCTCGACGGCCAGCAATAATTCACGAACCGAAGCACTGTCGGGCCGCGGCCCGATTTCACAGGAGACACGGCATGGCAACTTCCAACGAAGACATGAAACTGACTTTCCGCAAGTTCCGCGACGGGGACCACGAAACACGGAACTGGCAAGAAGCGATTTTCGAGGGCGATCATTCCCACAAGTGCCCGGTCTACGTTCACCGGACGCCGCCCTGCCAGGGCTCCTGCCCCGCCGGCGAAGACATCCGCGGCTGGCTGCAGATCGTTCGCGGCATCGAGAAGCCGCAGGGCGACATGTCCTGGCAGGAATACGCGTTCCGCCGTGCCACGGACGCCAACCCGTTTCCGTCGGTCATGGGCCGTGTCTGCCCGGCCCCCTGTGAATCCGGCTGCAACCGCAACGAGGTCGAGGACTTCGTCGGTATCAACTCCGTCGAACAGTTCATCGGTGACAACGCGCTGACCGAAGGCTTCAGCTTCGATCCCCCGCCGGAGCTCTCCGGCAAGCGGGTCGCGATCATCGGTGGGGGACCGGGCGGCATGTCCGCGGCCTACCACCTGCGCCGCCGGGGCCATGCCTCGACCATCTTCGACGATCACGAAGAGCTGGGCGGGATGATGATGTACGGCATTCCCGAGTACCGGGTACCCCGGCCGATGCTGCGTTCGGAAATGGAGCGTGTCCTGTCGCTGGGCGACATCGACCTGCGCCTGAACACCTGGGTCGGCAAGGACGTCTCCATGGAAGACGTGGAAAAGGAGTTTGACGCAGTGGTGTGGGCCGTGGGCTGTCAGACCGGCCGCAAGCTGCCCGTGCCGGGCGGCGATGCGCCGAACTGCATCGCCGGGGTTCAGTTCCTGTCCGCGTTCAACACCGGACGCCTGAAGGTGCTGCCGACCGACAAGATCGTCTGCGTGGGGGGTGGTGACACGTCCATCGACGTCGTCTCCGTGGCCCGCCGCCTCGGCAAGATCGAGACCGACAACCCGGTCGATCACCCCGAGGACGCCATCCACGGTTACGTGGCGCACGATTCCGCGACCGCCGCGATGCGCACCGGCGCCAATGTAACGCTGACCTCGCTGTTCACGAAGGACAAGATGACCGCCACCGAGCACGAGGTGCAGGATGCGCTGCGCGAGGGTGTGAAAATCCTGGACGGCGTGATTCCGCTGGAAGTGGTGCTCAACGAGAAGGGCCGTGCGGTTGGCCTGAAGATGGCCCAGTGCACGTTCGAGGGCAACGCACCGAAGCCCGTTGAGGGCACCGAGTTCGTGCTGGAGGCCAACCTGATCATTGCCGCGATCGGCCAGGGTGGCGATCTGACGGGGCTCGAGGCTCTGGACAATGGCCGCGGCTTCATCAATACCGACAAGTTCTACCAGGTACCCGGCAAGGAAGGTCATTTCGTCATCGGCGACATCATCCGTCCGCACCTGCTGACCACCGCGATCGGCCACGGCCGGATCGCTGCCGACAGCGTCGACCACTACCTGCGTCACGAAGAACCGATCAAGCGTCCGCGCGTCGACGTGCACCACTTCAACCTGCTGGGCAAGCTGCAGGAGACCGGACTCGAGCCCGAGGCCTACTCCGGCGAGCAGGTTCGCGGCACCTCCGATGCCCGCTTTGCGGTGCACAACTTCGAGGACCGCTCGGCCCACGAGATCATCTCGCACGAGAAGCTGTTCAAGGGACACTTTCCCTACACGCCGCGCCACCACCGTGAAGAGCATGGCCCATCCGCCGACGAGGTGATCGGTCACTTCGAAGAGCGCATGAAGTCATTGAGCACCGAGGAGGCCCAGGCCGAGGCCAAGCGTTGCATGAGTTGTGGCATGTGCTTCGAGTGTGACAACTGCGTGATCTACTGCCCGCAAACCGCGGTGTTCCGGGTGTCCAAGAAGGAAACGGCCACGGGCCGCTACGTGGATACCGACTACAACAAGTGCATCGGCTGCCACATCTGTGCCGAGGTTTGCCCCACGGGCTATATCGACATGGCGATGGGTGAGTAAGCGATGCCATCCGTCTTGACCCGTGCCGGCCTGTCCCTGCCAGCGTTGCTGGCAGGGCTGGTCTTCTTCGCACTCTCGGGTTGTGGCAAGGTCGAGCCCCCACCGGCATCGTTGCTGGCGGAGGCGCGGGGAGACCAGTGCGTGGAGCCCACGGACGTGATGCGCCGCGACCACATGAAAATCCTCATGCATGAGCGCGACGAGGCCAAGCGGTATGGCCGGCGCAATCCGGATCACAGTTTCGTGGGTTGCGTGGATTGCCATGTTTCGCCTACGGCGAACCGCGAAGATCCGTCCACGCATTTCTGCATGGCCTGCCACGAGTTCAACGCGGTGCGCATGGATTGCTTCCAGTGCCACACCGACCGGCCGTCCGATGCGGTAGCGTCACCCCATCGCAGCGTTGATCTGCATGAGTCGATCGAACGACACCTTGCAGGCCATACGGACGCGACCCCGAACGCAGTGGAGATTTCGATCCCATGAGTAGCGACAACAGCGCCCAACTGTCCCGCCGGCAGTTCATTACCGGTGCCGCCGCGGCGGTGGCGGGTTTGACCATAGCCCCGGGTGTGTTTCTGTTGAAGCCCGCGGAAGCTGCACAGAACCCGGACGGGCCCCGCTGGGGCCTGCTGATCGACACCAGCAAGTGTGCCGACGGCTGCACCGCCTGTGTGCGTGCGTGCCATGAAGAGAACGGCGTCCGGAGCCTCGGGCGTCCCGAAACCGATGCGCAGTGGATCCGAAAGGTGAACCTGACCGATCGCGCCACGGGTCATCAGCATTCGTTGCCGGTGATGTGCCAGCACTGCGAGAATCCGCCCTGCGTCGATGTCTGCCCAACCCATGCGTCGTTCATTCGACCCGACGGGGTCGTTCTCGTCGACAAGCATACCTGCATCGGCTGCCGCTACTGCATGATGGCGTGTCCCTACAAGGCCCGCTCGTTCATCCACGAAGCACTCACCGATCAGAAGCCGCATGCGCCCCGCGGCAAGGGGACGGTGGAGAGCTGCACCCTGTGTGTGCACCGCATCGACCGTGGCGAAAGAACGACGGCCTGCGTCGAAGCCTGTAATCGCGACGGGCATCAGGCGATGACCTTCGGGGATCTGCACGATCCGGACAGCGAAATCTCGCAGCGCCTCAGGAACTACGGAAGCACCACGATCCGCGCGGATCTGCGGCTGAATCCAGCGGTACGCTACCAGGGCATCTGACCCGGGCAGGGTTCTCAACCGGACAGGAATGAAATGACACTGAAGACACATTTCCGGGAAATCGAGGGCCGGAGTGCCCGCTACGTCGCCCTTCTGGGGGGGCTGCTCGTGCTCGTCGCCCTGGGTGTTCTGGCCGCGCTGATGAAGGGAAGCCAGGGGCACTACATCACCGGCATGAACAACCAGGTGGTGTGGGGACTTCCGCACATCTTTGCCATCCTGTTGATCGTGGCGGCCTCGGGTGCGCTCAACGCGGCTTCGTTCTCCTCCGTTTTCGGGCGCGTCGCCTACAAGCCGCTCGCGCGTGTGTCCGCGCTTCTGGCGATGACCCTGCTGATCGGCGGGCTCGTCATTCTGGTGCTGGACCTGGGACGTCCGGATCGCCTCGTGGTCGCGATGACCCATTACAACTTCAAGTCGATCTTTGCCTGGAACATCTTCCTCTACACCGGCTTCCTGGCGGTGGTTGCGGTGTACCTGTGGTTCATGATGGAGCGGCGGATGAACCGGTATGTGCCGGTGGCCGGCTACACGGCGTTCGTGTGGCGGCTGATCCTGACGACCGGCACCGGCTCGATTTTCGGATTCCTGGTCGCGCGCGAAGCCTACGACGCGGCCATTCTGGCACCGATGTTCATCGCCATGTCGTTCTCTCTCGGCATGGCGGTCTTCATTCTCGTCGTTCTGGCGACGTTCCACGGCACTGGGCGTCCTCTCGGCGACCTGATCCTGCGCAGGATGAAGAATCTCCTCGGAATCTTCGTGGTGGGCGTGCTGTACTTCGTCCTCGCCTATCACCTGACCAACCTGTACGCGACCCGGCTGCACGGCATCGAGGCATTCGTGCTGGTGAACGGGGGTATTTACACATTCCTGTTCTGGGCCGTACAGATCGGGATCGGCAGCGTTCTGCCGCTGGTGCTGCTGTTCCACCCGGTCTGGAGCCAGTCGCGCCGGGTGATTGCCGCGGCATCCGGGCTCGTCCTGGTCGGCGGTTTCGCGCAGCTGTACGTGATCGTGATCGGTGGACAGGCCTATCCGCTGGAGATGTTCCCCGGATACGACATGAGCAGCAGTTTCTTCGACGGCGTCGTGGCCAGTTACACGCCGTCTCTGCCCGAACTGATGCTGGGTGTCGGCGGCGTTGGTTTCGCCCTTCTGCTGTTCGTGCTGGCGCTGAAATTCCTGCCGTTCCTGCCGGCCAGCCTTTCCGACGAGCATGTCGATCCGCACGCGGACCGGTCCAGCACACGCACGGCTGCGGCTGGCGCGTGAACAAGCGCGCCGCTGCGGCGGCGGGGTGCACATGGCGCGCCTGCTGATCTCCGCCGCGCACAAGTCCTCCGGCAAAACCACCATCAGTACCGGACTGTGCGCGGCCCTGGCCGCGCGCGGCCAGCGGGTACGGCCGTTCAAGAAGGGGCCGGACTACATCGACCCTCTCTGGCTGGGGCGGTCGGCCGGGCACCCCTGTGTGAATCTCGACTTCAACACCATGTCCCACGCGGAGATCCGCGAGGCCGTGGGACGGGGGCTTGCCGAAGGCGACATCGCTCTTGTCGAGGGCAACAAGGGACTCTACGACGGCCTCGACCTCGAAGGATCGAACAGCAATGCCGCGCTGGCGCGGCTGGTCGACGCCCCGGTGGTCCTCGTGATCGACAGTCGCGGCATGACGCGGGGCGTCGCCCCATTACTGCTGGGCTACCAGGCGTTCGAGCCCGATGTCCGTATCGCGGGGGTGATCCTGAATCGGGTGGGTGGCGCCCGACACGGCTCCAAGCTGCGTAACGTCATCGAACATTACACCGATGTCCCCGTGCTCGGGATGGTCCAGGAGAACCCGGATCTGA
>SLNI01000128.1 GCA_007133115.1 Thioalkalivibrio sp.
GCTTGTTCAGCAATCCATTGGGTCCTTTTCCATGCGGCCCGGGCTGGCTGTACCATGCGTAGTGCATGCCGGTGCCTACCGGGAGCCGGCCGTATTCTTTCCCTCACGAGCGGGAGTGCCGAACCATGACCGAGTCCACGAATTTCGCCCCAATCCAACGTGAGCCGGCCAGCCTGACCCTGGATGGGCGCACGTACAGCTTGCCGGTCATCGAGGGTAGCGAGGGCGAGCGCGCGATCGATATCGGCAGCCTCCGGTCAGCGACCGGGCACATCACGCTCGATCCCGGGTACGGCAATACGGGTAGTTGCGAGAGCGCGATCACGTTCATCGACGGCGACGCCGGTATCCTTCGGTACCGTGGCATCCCCATCGAGCAGTTCGTCGACAGCCCGACCTTCATCGAGGTTGCGCAGTTGCTGATCTTCGGACAGCTGCCCAGCCAGGAGGAATACGAACACTTTTCGGAAGACCTGGACCGTTTCGCCAACATCGACGAGGGCATGAAGCACCAGTTCGAGGGCTTCCCGCGCTCGGCCCCGCCGATGGCGATTCTATCGGCGATGATCAACGCCATGTCCTGTTATCACCCCGAACTGCACGAACTCGAGGACGAGCGGGAGCTTCACCACGCGGCCGCGCGGCTGATCAGCAAGATCCGCACGATCGCCGCCTATGCGTTCCGCCACTCCCGTGGGCTGCCCTACATCTATCCGGATTCGGGTCTGCGTTATGTGCCGAATTTCCTGCACATGATGTTCTCGCTCCCCTACCAGCAGTACGTGTGTCCGAACGTCGTGCGCAAGGCGCTGAACCTGATCCTGATTCTGCACGCGGATCATGAACAGAACTGCTCTACCTCCACCGTACGCATGGTGGGCTCGAGCGGTGCCAACCTGTTTGCGTCCTGCGCGGCCGGTGTTTCCGCGTTATGGGGGCCCCTGCACGGGGGCGCCAATGTCGCTGTGCTGGACATGCTGGAACAGATTCACCAGGGGAACATCACACCCGAGGAGTACGTGAAGCTGGCCAAGGACAAGGACAGCAAGGTACGGCTGATGGGCTTTGGCCACCGCGTGTACAAGAATTTCGACCCGCGCGCGCTGATGCTGCAGAAGGTCGCCGAGGAACTGGTGCCCATGTTGAGCGGCAAAGATCCGCTGCTGGATATTGCCCGTCGGCTCGAGGACATCGCCCGGTCCGACCCGTATTTCATCGAACGCAACCTGTATCCGAACGTGGATTTCTACAGCGGCATCCTGCTTCGCGCCATCGGCATTCCGACCAACATGTTCACCGTGATCTTCGCGATTGGGCGATTGCCCGGGTGGATTGCGCACTGGTGGGAGCAGAACCAGACCGTGGGCGGGCGAATCGCGCGGCCCCGGCAGGTCTACACCGGCAATACGCTCTTGGATTACATCCCGATCGAGGAACGCGGACAGGGGTAAGCCGGGATCTTCTGTCCCCGTGGCTTCAGACGCCTTGGGTTGAGAGGGAGACGGTGGCGGGCGGTCTGGCTCGCAGAAGCAGGTTGCGTGGGGTTACGTCGCGCGCGCAGAACGTGCCGACCTCCACACGAAACCCCGCTTCCTCGAGGAAAAGGGCGCGGTCCAGAACCAGCCAGATTTCCAGTGGACGCCGAAACAGGTGCCGAACCAGTTCCAGACGGCTGACCTCGGCATACCGTCTCCAGCCTTCCCGTTCGAGAGCGTGCCAGTCGCACTCGGCGGGGAGTGGCAGCCTCTTTTGCGCAGCCGCCCAACGGCAGAACGCCTCGAAGCTCGACGGCGTGCGGCCGTGCGACAGGCTGGGAAGAGACAGGTATCTGTCGACACCGCGCAGTTTGCGCTGCAAGAGGTCGAAGCCCAGCCTCCAGGCGTTCCCCCGTGTGCGGGCAATTCGGTCGGAACGGGGCGCGGTAATCGTCTCCTGAACCGCCAGAGCCAGATCATCGCGGTTCAGATGCAAACCGTGCGCGCGGGTCAGCTTGCGGCCCAGGCGAGACATCGGCCGGTAGTCCACGGAGGGAATGCGCTGGTAGCAGCATGGCGCCAGCGTGACGGCGCAGTCGGTCCGAGCCGCTAGTTCGAGCAGGCGCTGATGCAGCGCTCCACAGGCGTGCAGGGCGCTGACATGGGTGCCGCGATCAAGCCACTGTTCGACCCCGGGAGCCAGTACATCCTGTTGCTCGATCCGCACGGGAGTGCCTTGCCGGCGAGCCAGACTCTTCCCCTCAGTGCAAAGTTTCTCCTGGGCCTCGAGCGCGACCACGGTGACCTCATGCCGGCGGGCCAGGGTTCGTGCCAGATGCCCCTTGCCGGCGCACCAGTCCACCTGTTGCTGATCAGGGTCCGCATCCACATGGGCGACGAAGGCTTCGATCTGTTGCCATTTGCGTCCGCCGATGTGCGGACCCCAGTTGCTGGGCAGGGGCTTCGGATCACAGGACAGCGGCGCCAGCCACGTGAGCCGTGCCAGCTCCGCAACGGGCAGCCACGAAGACAGGGGTGAATCGGCGAGGATGTCCGCCTGCAGCAGCTCGACATCCTGTTCCGGGAGTGCGATCAGTTCCCGAACGAGGTCGGCATACCCGGCAGCCCAGGGCAGGACGGGGTGCCGAAAGGGGAGGGTTCGCCAGAACGGTTCCCATTCCGCCAGCAAGGCACTCAGCTGTGTGAAGCGCTCTGAGTGGGAAAGCACCTCGTGTGCTCGGGGGCGCC
>SLNI01000028.1 GCA_007133115.1 Thioalkalivibrio sp.
CCGCCGGGACGCCGACCGAATGCGGAGCCGCGGTGACGGGCAAGCCCCTCGAGATCAATGGCCCGGTCGAGGGATTCAATGACGCGGGTCTTGCCGGAGCCGGTTCGCCCGGAGACCAGGATCAGGGGCGCCAGGCTGGCAACGCGCTCAAGACCGTCCAGGAGGTAACGGCGCATCGCCTTGTAGCCACCGCGAACCCGGGGGATGGGATACCCGGCTTCTTCGAGCCAGCGCTGCACCGTCGCCGAACGCATCCCGCCGCGGAAGCAGTACACCTGGCCTTCGGGGTACCGAAGGACCCAGTCGACCCAGCTCTGGATACGGGTCTCCCGGAGCTGGCCGCTGACCAACTCATGTCCCAGTGCGACAGCCGCCTGCGGACCCTGTTCCTTGTAACAGAGACCCACCGTGTGGCGTTCGGTGTCATCCAGGAGGGGGAGATTGATCGCGCCGGGGAACGCCCCCTGCTGGAACTCGCAGGGGGCGCGCACATCCAAAAGCGGTGTGCGCGATCGAAAAATCTCCGCATAATTCTCGTTGATCGCTCGGTTCATGGCATCTCCGGGATCAAGCTTAACGCGCGATGACCTTCATGCGCATCGCGAATACGTCGCCGGATGACCGAAACGCGGTCCCGGACACAGGAGGACTGCGATGTTCAAGGTTTTGCTGACCATGGTTCTGGCCGCCGCGTTGTCGGGTTGCGCATCGCTGATGGGGCCCGCCGATCCCGCATCGCCGTTTTTCGCGGTTCCCGTGGGATCCGTGCTGGTCCTGCATGAACCGGTGCAGATTCCCCCCGAGCGCACGCGTGTCTGGTTCCAGAGAGGGCAGGCCACCTACGGTCGCAACTGGTACGAGCCGGCCTGCAACCTGGAGGTCAACCTGCTCGATCGGCAGAACGCGCAGACCGTTGAGCCGGGACGCTTCACGGTTCGCCGGGTGCAGCAGATGATGGAGATGACCGATCTGGGTCCGATCGGACGGCCGGTGACCGCAATGCGCGTTGCCAGCGTGGATGGTGACAGCATGAGCTACATGTGGCTCGGCTTCCACCTGTGGCTGGAGAATCCGGATCAGCCGAATGTGCTTCGGTTGACGTGCATGGGCGAGTACGCCGCCGCCTGGGAGGTGGTTCCGCCCAGCGTCAATGAGATTCGAGAGGCGCTCGGGACGGCAGCGAGCCTCGAATTGCCCTGAGCTGGACCGGGATGGAGGAGAGCGACCGACCGAGTCGTCCAGGGTCCCGGTTTCCGAGCCGGAGGATCACGCCAGGTGGTCTAAAATCATCGGTATAGGGATCCGGCTCGCGGATCCGCGGGGCATTGCCGAGGAGAACGATCATGGGCTCGATTGTCGTAGGGATGGATGGTTCCGACGGTTCGGTACGGGCGCTGGAATGGGCCGTCGAGGAGAGCCGTTTGCGCGGCGGCTCGGTGCATGCCGTGTATGTGTTGGCGCGACTGTACGTGGACCCCGAATGGACGTCCGTGATGACCCCGCCCCTTGACGAGTTGCGCAAGGAGGCCGAACGCCAGCTTGCAGAGGCGGTGGGCCGCGTCACCCTGGGTGACGTGACACTGCGGCAGGAGGTGATGGTGGCCGAAGGCCATGGCCCCGCGAAGAGCCTGCTCGGGGCGGCGCAGGGCGCGGACCTGCTCGTGGTGGGCTCCCGGGGGCGCGGGGGATTCCAGGGGCTTTTGCTGGGTTCGGTGAGCCAGCAGGTGCTACACCATGCACCGTGTCCGGTCGTGGTCGTGCCCGAATCCTGATCAGGCCCCGGGCACGGCGTTGACCTAAACCACGCTTGCGGGCGGCGTGGCGAGACGACCGTTGCGATAGTCCTGGACCGCTTGTTCGATTTCGGCGGACGTGTTCATCACGAAGGGGCCATGGTGGCTGATCGGTTCCCCGAGAGGGGTGCCCTTGAACAGCAGCATCGAAGAGGGCTCGACCGCCTCGATGCGGATTCGGTCATGATTGGTCCATACCGCCAGCTGACCCTGGGTCAGGCCATTCGCCAGCGTTCCTTCGTATACATAGGCGAGAAGACGTTCCGCCGGTTCCAGCACCAGATCCAGAATGCCGCCGGCGACGAGACGGACATCCGCCATGCCGGCATCTTCGCCCATGCGCGGCAGGGGTCCGGACACCGATCCTGAATCGGGTGTTTCCCAACGGCCCGCGATGGCCTTCAGTTCCATGCCTTCGGCCCGGAGACCGGTCATCTCGCCGGCCCGTACGTCCCGATACCGTGGGGCGTCCATCTTGCGTGCAGCGGGAAGGTTGACCCAAACCTGGAAACCGTGCAGGCCGTCCGAGTCCAGCAGCGGCATTTCGGAGTGAATAACGCCCCGCGCTGCGCTCATCCATTGCGCCTCGCCGGCGTGAACCTCGCCGCGGTTACCCATGGAGTCCTCATGGGTCAGCCCACCGTGGATCAGGTAGGTCATGGTTTCGAATCCGCGGTGCGGATGGGGGGGGAACCCCCCGATATAGTCTTCACGGGCGCTGGCTTTCAACTCGTCGAGCATGAGGAACGGGTCGAGCGCGCTGGTGAAATCATTGATTCGGCGAATCTTCACGCCCGCTCCATCCTGTGTGAGCTGGGTGGTGAGAATCCGGTCCGGTTGGGTGGTTTGCATCGCGATCTCCTGTGCCAATTTTTTCTTCGCCCTATGGACAAGAGAAAACGGAGAAAATCGCAAAAACCGTTTCAACCACCGGATGGGATCAACCGGACGTGCGCCAACAGGATGAGGCAGGCACCGCGCAGGGCGTTACTCGGCGTCGGGAGTGACGTCGGGGTCCGGTGCCGGCGTCGCATCTAGGCGGGCCTCGATTTCATCGAGATTGCGCCGGATGATGAACGCCTCCTCGGAATTCGGTTCCAGACCCGCTTCCAGTTTCTGCCAGTAATCCTGTGCGGTGGTGTAGTCCGAACTCCGATACGCGGCAAGCCCGGCGAGCCAGAGGCCGTTCACATGATTGGGCTCCAGACGAAGCGCACGCTCGATGAAGGGCATTGCACGGGCGTTGAGGTCCCCACCGTCGAGACTTCCAATGATGTCGGCATAGCTGAGCAGGATGTCGGGATCCTCGCTGCCGCCGTACCGAATGGCCTGTGCATACGCCGCGGCCGACGCGAGCGGCTCGTCGAGAAACATCAGCGATCGACCGAGCAGGGCCCATCCGTCCGGGTCCTCGGGATTGGCTTCGAGGCGATCATTGAGCGCCTGGATGGCGGCTTGCATGGCGTCGGCCGCCATCGCACCCGATTGTTGTTGGGGAGCACGGGCCTGAGGATCGATTCCAGCAACGCCAGCGCCGTATTCCTGGTAGATCAGGATCGCCAGAACAGGCACTGCGACCAGAGTCGCGATTCCGGTGGGCCACTTCCACGAGCGCTTGCGGACTCGCTGTTCACCTCCGCCGGATTCACTCATCTCCAGCAGGGTGCGCTGCAGATCCAATTGCGCGGTGTTGAACTGTTCCTCCGAGATGACTCCGGATTCGCGGTCGGCTTCAAGATCCGCCAACTGGGCCCGATAGACGGCCACGCCGGCTCCCTGACTTTCGGCAGGGGCGGGATCCTGAACGGGAACGCGCGCGCGGGCCATGGGCAGAAGGAGAAACAGCAACGCGAGGGCCGTCAATGCGGCCACCAGTGTCCAGAACAACGTCATGAAGAACCTTTTTCGTCGTCATCGAGCAAACGGCGCAGACGCTGCTGTTCCTCGACGGATAGGGGGGCTGTGGCCACCTGGCTTCGGCGCCGCCACAGGATCCATCCCAGCAGCGCAAGTCCGATGACCATCAGGGCGCCGGGACCATACCAGAGCAGGTAGGTGGTGGCATTTTTCGGGGGGCGGAACAACACAAAATCGCCGTATCGGGCCACCATGTATTCTACGACTTCGTCCGTCTGCGCACCGTCCTTGATCATTACGGAGATCTGCCGGCGCAGGTCTGAGGCCAGCGGAGCGTTGGATTCGATCAGGTTCTGGTTCTGGCAGACCGTGCAGCGGAGTTCACGCACCAGCTTCTGATAGCTGGCCTCCTGCTCTTCGGTGGCGAACACCATGGGTTCCGAGGGGGGTGCCGTGGGGCCGGACTGGGCGAGAACCGGCCCGGTCAGGAACAGGGCAGACCAACCCAGTACACACGTGGCAAGGATCCGGTGCCGGTTCATGATTCCATTTCCAGTTGCCGGTACAGCGGGAGAATCTTCTGTTCGATGATATCCGGCGTGATCATGCCGATGTGTTTGAAGCGGATCATACCGTGCCGATCCATCAGGAAGGTCTCCGGGGTGGCGTAGACGCCCCAGTCAATTCCGACCATCCCGCTTTCGTCGAAGCCGATCGCGTTGTAAGGATCCCCGAAGCGGGCGAGGAAGCGCAGTGCATCGGAGCGGGTGTCCTTGTAGTTGAGCCCATAGACGGGTACGCCGACACGGCGGAGTTCCGCCAGCATGGGGTGCTCCTGTCGGCAGGTGACGCACCAGGAGGCCCAGACATTGAACAGGGCCGGCTTTCCGAGCATTTCGGCGCTGGTGAAGCGGGTTTCGGGGTCGCGCAATTCGGGCAGGTCAAAGGACGGGGCTTCACGGCCGATCAGGGGCGAGGGGAGGGCGCGCGGATCCAGGCTGAGGCCAACCCAGAGCAATCCCACGAGCGCAACGAATGCGACCAGTGGCAGCACGAAGCGGAGTTTCATGTCGGATGGATCTCCGTGAAAATGAATCGGGGCTGTCGGGACCGCAGGCGAATCGAGCGGGTGCCGGTGGCTACGCCGTGCCGGTACCCGCTGGGCTTCCCTACCACCCGCTTACCCCGTGGCAGTTGCTGGATCTTGGTCCGCGCGGTCGACGGGGAGTTCCTCTTCCCGGCGGGCACGCACACGGTAACGACGGTCGGATGCAGACAGGAAGCCGCCGAGGCCCATCAGGATGACGCCGGCCCAGACCCAGTTCATGTAGGGCTTGTAATACACGCGCATCACCCATGCATTTCCGGGGAGTTCTTCACCCATGTTGACATACAGATCACGGAAGATGCCCCGATGCAGTGACGTGTGAGCCATCGGCTGCTCCTGGCTGAAGTACTGCCGCATCTGCGGGGTCAGGGTGGTCATGCGCTCACCGTCCCTGTACACGACTACAGTCGCCTGGTCAGCGGTGAAGTTCGGCCCCTGGACTTCCTCGAGAGCCTCCAGACGGAACCCGTACCCGCCAACCTCCACGGTTTCCCCGACGACCATGCGCACATCCCGTTCATCGTCATAGCCAAGCACGAACGTGATGCCGACCACGACGAGTGCGACCCCGAGATGCGCCGATTGCATGCCGACATAGCTGCGGCCCAGCCGACGTACGCGGGTGCCCATCGACTGCTGACTCTCCGGCCTTGGACGGATGCGTTCGATCAGGTCCTTCAGTGCCGAACCGGCGATCCACAGGCCCAGGAAGGCCCCGATCCCGGCCATGAACGACCAGGTCCCGACGAACAGAGGCCAGATCATTCCGAATACCAAACTTGCGGCGAAGATCCAGCGCAGTCTCCACAGCTGTTCGGTCGGGCTGTCCTGCTTCCAGCGCAGGCGGGGACCGAAGCCGAGCAGCAGCATCAGCGGCAGCATCAGCGGCAGGAAAACGGCTTCGAAGTAGGGCGGCCCCACGGATATCTTGCCCAGTCCGAAGGCGTCCAGGAACAGTGGATAGAGCGTCCCCAGCAGTACCGCGGCGGCCGAGACCGCGAGCAGCACATTATTGGTGAGGAGCGCGGACTCACGCGAGACCAGGCCGAAGCTTCCGCCCAGGCCCACCTTCCCGGCACGCCAGGCAAACAGTGTCAGCGATGAGGCCACCACGATACCCATGAAGGCCAGCAGGTACACGCCGCGCTCGGGATCGACCGCGAAAGCGTGCACGGACGTCAGCACGCCCGAGCGGACCAGGAAGGCCGCCAGTAGCACCAGAGAGAAGGTCAGGATGGCCAGCATCACCGTCCAGTTCTTGAAACTGCCGCGTTTCTCGGTCACGGCCAGGGAGTGCAGCAGTGCGGTCCCCATCAACCAGGGCATGAACGAGGCATTCTCCACCGGATCCCAGAACCACCAGCCGCCCCATCCGAGGACATAATAGGCCCACCAGCTGCCGAGGCCGATGCCGATGGTCAGGAACGCCCAGGCGACTGCGGTCCAGGGTCGGGACCAGCGTGCCCAGGCGGCGTCCAGTCGTCCGCCGATCAGCGCCGCGATCGCGAACGCAAACGCGACCGAGAAGCCGACGTAGCCCATGTACAGCATCGGTGGGTGAATGATCAGCCCGGGATCCTGCAGCATCGGGTTGAGATCGCGTCCTTCCATCGCGGCGGGGAGCAGTCGCTCGAAGGGGCTGGAGGTGAACACGGTGAAGCCGATGAAGCCGATCGCGATCAGGCCCATCACCCCGAGCACCCGCGCCAGCACCTCGCGCGGGAGACTGCGGCTGAAGGTGGCTACCGCGGCACTCCAGAAGCCGAGGATCAGCACCCACAGGAGGAGGGAACCCTCGTGCCCGCCCCATACCCCGGAGAATTTGTACTGAATCGGGAGCAGGGAATTCGAGTGGTTTGCCACGTATGCGATCGAAAAGTCGTCGGTGACGAAGGCGTAGGTGAGCATCGCGTAGGCGATACCGAGAAACACGAGCTGACCGTAGGCTGCGCTGCGCCCGACGGCCATCAAGGCAACGTCCCCGCGCGCCGCGCCGACGAGTGGCAACGTGCCCTGCGCGATCGCAAGCAGCAGCGCCAGGATCAGCGCAAAGAGTCCGATTTCGGCAATCATGCTCAGTACCCCTCGGGATGCCCGACGGTACGGGCACCCTCACGTTGGGCCCGCTTGATGGCCTCCGCGGCTTCCGGCGGCATGTAGGTCTCGTCGTGCCGCGCCATTACCTGGCTGGCCTTGAATACGCCACCGTCCTGAAGGCTGCCGACGGCGACCACGCCCTGACCCTCGCGGAAGAGGTTGGGTAGAATTCCGTGATAGACGACCGGAACGGCCACTGCGGTGTCGGTCACCCGGAAGTGCACGGTGACGCCGTCCTCGGCGCGGTAGACGCTGCCGTCTTCCACGAGACCGCCGATGCGGAAAGTCCGCTCCATCGGCACGATCTCGGCGACGATGTCCGAAGGGGTGTAGAAGAACACGAGGTTGTCCCGAAAGGCATTCAGGACGAGCCCGGTGACCGCGGCCAGGCCCACGAGTCCCCCGGCGACCAGCAGCAAGCGTTTCTGTCGTTTTTTCATTGGTTCTCCTCCTGCACCCTGAGACGGGCCATGCGCCTGATCCAATCCATCAGGCTACGCCGCCGAAACCGCAACTGCAGCATTTCCACTACCAATAGACCGGCCATAACCAGGTATGAGCCCCAAACATAGGGCGCATAACCGCCCATTGCCAGAAATTCCATCATCGTCTTTCGCCCTCCAGGCGTTCCTGGACCCAGCGCGCGGTTCGTTCGCGTTCGAGCAGTTCCACGCGTGCCCGCGCAAGTACCACCGCGATGGAGTACACCCAGGTGGCCAGCACCATGATCATCAGTGTGACGAACATGATCATCGCCATCGTCGGCGCTTCGGTTACCGTTATCGACGCGCCCTGATGCAAAGTGTTCCACCAGTGCACCGAAAAATAAATGATCGGGACGTTCACCACGCCCACCATCGCCAGCACCGCGCTCGCATTCGAAGCCCGCTGGCGGTCGTCGATGGCTGCGTGCAGTGCCATGTAGCCGAGATAGAGGAAGAGCAGGAGCAGCATCGACGTGAGACGCGCGTCCCAGACCCAGAAAACGCCCCAGGTCGGCCGACCCCACAGTGCGCCGGTCCACAGCGCCAGGAAGGTGAACAGCGCGCCGGTCGGGGCAATGGACTTGGCCATGATCTCCGCAATCTTGATGCGCCAGATCAGTCCGATCGCGGCGTAGATGGCCATCAAGACGTACAGGAACATCCCCATCCACGCGGTGGGGACGTGAATGTAGATGATGCGGTAGCTGTCGCCCTGCTGGTAATCCGAAGGCGCGACGACCAGGCCCATGTACAGACCGACCCCGAAGAGCGCGATGGTCAGGGCGGCAAACCACGGGATGAGACGACCGGCCAGATCGTAGAAATTGGCCGGAGCCGTGAAACGGAACCACTGAATACCCCTCTCCGACACCTCGCGTCCTCCGTCAGTCGAGCATGATCCGCACGGCCGCGGCGGTGGCCCACGGCGTTGCGAACAGTGCAAATACCATCATCGCGCCCAGCAGCGAAAGGTGCGCCTGGGCGCTGGCCCCGTGCATGACCGCATCCACGGCACCCGCACCCAGGATCAGCGGCGGAGCGTAAAGCGGAAGGATCAGCAGGGCAATCAATACGCCGCCTCCGCGCAGTCCCAGCGTGAGCGCCGCACCGATTGCGCCGATCAGACTCAGAATCGGGGTCCCCAGCAGCAACGCCGCCATTAATATCAGGATCTCTTCGGGGCGCAGGTTCAGCTGCACCGCCAGCAGCGGCGAGATCAACACCAGTGGCAGTCCGGTGATCAGCCAGTGCGCGAAGATCTTGGTCAGCACCAATAGCCCGAGGGGTTCGGGTACCAGAAGCATCTGTTCCAGCGTACCGTCGCGGTAGTCGTCGGAAAACAGGCGTTCGAGCGAGAGCATCACGGCCAGTAATGCCGCCACCCACAGCACGCCCGGGGCGAGGCTGCGCAGGAATTCCGGGTCGGGACCGATGCCCAGCGGGAACAGCGCCACCACCACAACGAAGAAACCCACCACGGTCAGCGCGTCCTGCGGGCGGCGCAGGGCCAGGGTGAGGTCGCGGCGAAGGAGGGCGAGAAGCGGGCGGAACATCAACTCACCCGAGGCGCAGGTTGTGGCAGTCACCGTCGATGTCGACGGCCTGGTGGGTGGTGATGACGATCATGCCCTTCCGTGCCAGGTGCGCCTCGATCGCGCTGCGCAGCACTTCGATCACCTGGACATCCAATGCGGCATAGGGTTCATCGAGTATCAGCAGGGGCCTGGGCTGAAGCAGTAGGCGGGCAAGAGCGACGCGCCGCTTCTGTCCCTGCGAAAGATAACGTACCGGGAGATCCTCGTAGCCGGCGAGGCCCAGACTGGCCAGCATTGCAAGCACGTCCTCGCGATCCGGCCGGCCGCCACCCAGTCCGCCGGCAATCAGGATGTTTTCCTCGGCAGTCAGGTCTTCCTTGAGTGCGTTCTGGTGCCCAAGGTAGCCAAGGCAGGAACCGGTGCCGCCGTCGACGGACTGAATCGGCTCGTCACCCCAGTAAACCTGCCCGGCCACAGGGCGTGAGAGTCCACTCAGGATGCGCAGCAGGCTGGTCTTGCCGCAGCCGTTGCGCCCGGAAACCTGCAGCAGTTGCCCCGGTGAAAGCGTGAAGTCGATATCGTCGAAAAGACGTCGGTCGCCACGCTCGGCAGCCAGGGCGACGGCCCTGAATTCCCTGTCCGCCATTCCGGAAGCTTCTACAGTCACGTTCGGTGTGGGCCCTGAGTCGTTGGTCGCGGAGCGCCGGCATTGTGCACGATCGGGACGGCCGGGTGTAGCCGACGCCGCTTAGCTGGCGTGCGAATCGCCGCGGCTTTTCCAGCAGCCCTTCGGCGTGGACCCTTGTATGGCGAGTTGGTTCGCCTCAAGGGCCCGCATGAAGAACGGGGAACCCGATCGGGTCCCCCGTTGGTGGCTACCCCATCATGGGTAGGTCGGCTGGTCTAGAGATGGGCCTCGTAGAAGGCCATCCGACGCGGTTGCAGGAGCGCTTCATCGTCGGTCAGCTCCATGATGCGCGGCTTCATGCCCTCGAACACGAGGTTATAGAGCAGCTCGGCGCGGACCACGGCAGGTTGCGCCGGGATCTCGTAGCTCAGCACCCGACGCTCATGCGGCTCCAGGCGGCTGTCGATGCCGACCTGGGTCGCGGTTGGCGGCATGGCCGGCTTACCTTCGTCGTCCGCCAACTGGTAGAACAGGTACGACCTGGGGTCCTCCTGCTGAGCGTGCTTCTCGAAGTTGGTCCACAACACGGTGCCGTCGGCATCCAGCGCGGTCACCTTGACCTGGACATTCCGGAACGGAGCTCCGGTGGGCATCTTGTGCGGCAACTGGTTTTCCATCACCACATGCGCCGTGATGCCGTCGCCGTTCGGTTCGACGTCAACGGTCATCTTGACCGCGCGACGCAGCATGGCTGGGTCATGTCCGCCGCCCATACTGTGGTTGGCCATGCCATTCGCGATCGGCATGTGGCAGGACTGGCAGGTCACCTGCGAGCCGCTGGCTTCGATCTCGTCGCCGGTGGCACACAGGGGCACACCCTGGGGGTTGGGCCGCAGGTGGTGGCAGCCGAGGCAGAGTTCGGAGCTGCGCAGCATCCGCGGATTGCCCTGCAGCGGCAACGAGGCGGGGATCACTACGCCGAAGGTGTCGAGTTCGCCGGTGGGCAGGTGTGGATTGCCCTGCTGGTCGGCCCGCGTCTTGTCAAACGGGAATCCCGTCGCGCCCTGCAGGGTGTCGGGCGAGGTCTCGTAGGCCATGATGCCGAGCCGCAGACCACCTTCCGCACGACGCACGCCCTTGTATCCGGAGATCTGGTGGCATGCGACGCAATTCACACCCTCGGCATAGGCATCCTTCGCGTCGAGCTTGGTGACCTGATCCTTGGCGGCATTCGGTGCGTGACAGTTCAGGCA
>SLNI01000076.1 GCA_007133115.1 Thioalkalivibrio sp.
CTGGTCACCGACGTGCGGCCGCTGGTGCGCCTGAACGTGCAGGTGCTGGTGGAGCAGGGGGGGCGCCGCGAGTCCGGGAGCGCGGGTGGCGGTGGGCGCAGCGGATACCTGTACTTCACCGAGGAGGATCGCGCCGGTGCCTACGCGCGCGAGGCCGTGCGCCAGGCGTTGGTCAACCTCGAGGCCGTGGACGCACCCGCCGGCACCATGAAGGTGGTGTTGGGGCCGGGCTGGCCGGGCGTGCTGCTGCACGAAGCCATCGGACACGGGCTGGAGGGCGACTTCAACCGCAAGGGGACGTCCGCCTTCGCGGGCCGCATCGGCGAGCGCGTCGCCGCCCCCGGCATCACGATCGTCGACGACGGCACACTCCCGGGACGACGAGGATCCCTGAACGTGGATGACGAGGGAACCGTGACCCAGCGGACCGTGTTGATCGAAGACGGCATGCTGCGCGGGTACATGCAGGATCGCCTGAACGGTCGCTTGAGTGGTGCCTGTTCCACGGGCAATGGCCGCCGCGAGTCCTATGCTCACCTGCCGATGCCGCGCATGACCAACACCTACATGCTGCCCGGCAGTCACGATCCCGGCGAGATCCTCGCGTCGGTCGACCACGGGCTCTATGCCGTGAATTTCGGGGGCGGCCAGGTGGACATCACGTCGGGCAAGTTCGTGTTCTCCGCCTCGGAAGCCTACCTGATCGAAAACGGTCGCATCACCCACCCGGTCAAGGGTGCCACGCTGATCGGCAATGGCCCGGACGTTCTCACCCGCGTGGCAATGATCGGAAACGACCTGGAACTCGACACCGGGGTCGGAACCTGTGGCAAGGAGGGTCAGGGTGTCCCGGTGGGCGTCGGGCAACCTACGCTGCGCATCGACGCGATGACCGTGGGCGGTACCCGCGCGGCATGAATGGCGGTGCGGTCAGCGAGCGCGGCACCCGGATCGATACACCGCTTCAGGAAGGAGCACCAGACATGACGGACTTTGCATTCCTCGAGGAAGAACAGCCGCTGCCCGAAGGACACGGGCACGACCACATCGTGCAGTGGCACGTGTTCCGTTCCCGGCCGGCAGCCGAGACCTTCGCCCGCGGCATTCGCCTCGAGCGCGACCAGCGGATGGTCGGCGGGTTCTCCCGAGACAGTGTGGGCGTGCTGTACTGGGTTGGCGTGCACGTGGATGACCTCGAGGCCTGGGGTAACCGGGGCGCGGTCAACAAGCATGGCGCCAGCAGCTAGTAACGGGCCATGCGCACCGTTCAGTGACCCGATCGCTTGGGCCAGACACGCCGAAGCTTCCGTATGACCCGCCAGCCCCGAAGAGATAAAGAACATGGATCGAAGCACCCAGACACAGGCCTTGTCGCATACGCCGGAATCACTGGAGGAGCGGGTGCGCATGGTTCTGGACCACGCGCGCTCCTGCGGCGCATCCGCGGTACAGGCCGTGGTCAGTCATAGCGTGGGTCTCGGGGTCACGGTGCGCAAGGGCGAGGTGGAGACGCTCGAATACGAGCGTGACCAGCATCTTGCGCTGGTGGCGTATTTCGGCCAGTCGCGAGGGTCCGCCTCGACCACCGATTTCAGTCTCACCGCGCTGCGCCAGACCGCCGAGGCCGCCTGCCGTATCGCCCGTCATACCGAGGCGGATCCTCATTCGGGTCTCCCCGACCCGGAGGAGCAGGCGCGCGACTGGCCCGATCTCGAGCTCGATCATCCCTGGGAGTGCCCGTCGGAACAGGCCATCGAGCTTGCAAAGCGGATCGAGATCGCCGGTTTCGGCGTCGATCCACGTGTGGACAATTCCGAGGGGGCGACCGTCAGCACCCGCCGGGCGATGTCCTTCCTGGGGGATACCCAGGGATTCATGGGCGGGTACCTCAGCACCCGCTATTCGCTGTCCTGCGCCCTCGTGGCCCGGGATGCCAGCGGCATGCAGCGGGATTACGATTACAGCACGGCGCGTGACCCGCGGGCTTTGGCCGAACCGGAAACGGTGGGTCGCGAGGCCGCGCGGCGGGCGTTGCAGCGTCTCGGCGGACGCAAGCTCGGTACCCGAAAATGCCCGGTGCTGTTCGCGCCGGAAATGGCGCGCAGCCTGATGGGCAGCCTGACGCGGGCCGTGAACGGCGGGGCCCAGTACCGGCGCAGTTCCTTTCTGCTGGATGCCGCCGGGGAGCAGCTGTTCCCGGCCTGGATGCGGGTCGAGGAAACCCCCCTGCTGCCGGGTGCGCTGGGCAGTGCTCCGTTCGACAGCGAGGGCGTGCGCACCCGCGACCGGGCGTTGATCGATGGAGGGGTGCTGCAGGGCTATGTGCTGGACAGCTACGCGGCCCGACGCCTTGGTCTGCGGACCACCGGCAACGCGGGCGGCACCCACAATCTGACCGTGCACGCCAGCCCCGACGACCGCGACTTCCGGGCGCTGCTTTCCGAGATGGGCACGGGTTTGCTCGTGACGGAACTGATCGGGCAGGGTGTCAACCTGGTCACCGGTGACTATTCCCGCGGGGCGGCGGGTTTCTGGGTCGAACAGGGCGAGATCGCCTACGCGGTCGAGGAGATCACCATCGCCGGTAACCTCCGGGACATCTACCGCAACATTGCCGCGGTTGGCAACGACATCGACCTGCGCGGCAACCTGCGTACCGGCTCCATCCTGGTCGAGGCGATGACCGTCGCGGGCGATTGAAGCCCGCGAAGCGC
>SLNI01000230.1 GCA_007133115.1 Thioalkalivibrio sp.
ATTCCCACAGCTCCTCTGACAGGAATTCCACATTCATGGGTCTTCAGGTCTCGGTTGCCTGCTCCGGTTGGCGTTCGAGAAGCTCCTCAAGAACCACGGAGACGTCTCGAGGGGCATCGGTCCCGATCTTGACCTGATTGCCCTCCGCCTCGAGGACGGTGACGACGATATTGTCGGAAATCCGGAGGGATTCGCCGATACCGCGGGTGAGAATCAACAAGGTGCAACTCCTTTGCGTTGTCGGAACACGGGCCGCGTGCCGCAGTCGGAACGAAACGTAGCAGCGGTCTCTGACGCCGGTCAAGCCATACGGGTTGCGCCCCACAGCCGACGGGGTCGCGGGTGTGAGCAGCGAAGGAGCGACCAGACGAAAAACGGCGGGCGAGGTTGTATCGTCGGCGATCACTGCTTCCATGAGGATGCTGTATGTCGAACGCCAACAGCCTGCTGCTCACCATCACTGCATCGGCGACGCTTCTGCTCGTCCCCAACGCTGTGCCCGCTGGCAACGCCCAGATTTGGTGGAGTGGTGCTTTTCCGGGGACCGTACACCGATAGCCCCGGCTACCCCGGAATGAACGCGAGCCACCAGAGCCATCGCTTGTGATTCCCGCAGATCATGCCACCTGGGCCAGCCGCGGAGAAATGGGTGTACTGTCCCCGGAAAATGCCCTCATTCAACCCCGGGGCGCAGGCCATGTCCCAGTTCCCTCAGGCCCTCGAGCGCGGGCTGTAGCATCGGAGACTCGCTACCGGGCGCGTAGACAACGTAGGCGGGGAGGCGGAGGCTGGGGCTCTCCGGGGGGATGAACAATTCGCCGTTCGCGATACGCGGCGCGGCCATGCGTTCCGGCACGAAACAGGAACCTCCGTTCTCCAGGATGATCTGCAATCCCAGCCAGCCGATGTTCGCAGTCAGTGCCGGCCCGTCGGCATCCGGGTAGTTCGCGCTGTGTTGAGCAAAGAACGCCGGACCCCAATCGACGTGAACGTAGTTCTCGTCCAGGCCCTTCTGCCGAGGGTTCGTGCTCAGCAGGACGAGGGTCTCGTCGAACAGGTGCTCCACATTCAGACCGGGGCTGTGCTGCGGGGTGTACATCAGCGCGAGGTCCAGAGTGCCCTCGACTGCCCGCCGCATCAGATCCTCCTCGAAGCCGATCTCGCTGCGGATCGACAGTTCCGGGGCCATCCGCCGCATGTGGCCCACCCAGGCGGGAAGAAAGCCTTCCCAGAACGCGATGCGCGCCCCGACGTGAATGCTCGCGCTGTAACGGCCGGGCAGCCCCACGTCGTGCCGGGCCTGTTCCAGTGTCAGTATCAAGGCCTTGGCATGGCGCAGGAACCGGCGCCCGCCGGCAGTCAGCGCCGCACCCGCCCGGTTGCGGACGAACAGGCGCACCCGCAGGTACTGCTCGAGCCCCTGGATGCGGCTGCTCACGGTCGACTGGGTCACGTGCAGGCGCGCAGCCGCCTCGACGAAACTGCCGTGAGTGGCGACAGCCAGGAAGGTTCTGACCTGCTCGGTTTCCATGTCATCTCCCTACGGACCGATCTTAGTATCGGTATTGCCGATATTAAAGAGCAATAAATTTCGTTTGTCATGTATTCGGTCCACCGATATCCTGAGTGCCCTGCAAGGGATTGAAGACCGGGGCTTTGGCCTGCAAGGCAGGTTTCTGAAGCGCCCGGATCTGCTGGAGCCCCCGCGCGGGACCACGTGTGCCCGGGAGGCTTTATGTTCATCGGCACACCCAATGCCTGGGCGGAGCAGCAATCGGCTTTCCCCTGGGATGGGCTTTATGGAGCATGAGAGGCGGGAATGACTGAAAGGAGCGAAGGCGACGAGGCGACGCCGTGCCAGACACAGATCGCCCTTTCCGACGAAGACATCCGCGCGGCCATGGCGGAGATCCCTGGATACCTCGACATCAACATGGGTGACTTCCGCGAGCTCTATCACCAAGCCTTCCGACACGCGATGGAACGGCTCGCCGGCCGCACCATCGCTGGTCAAATGATGCTTCCGGCAACCTGGACCGTGCGCGGGGAGATGCTTCTGGACCAGGTCGTCGAGGGGATGGCGGCAAGGGCACTGAAGGGCCTGCCGGTCGTCGACTCGGCGCAGCGGGTCGTCGGCGTGCTCACCGAAACGGATCTGCTTCGCCACTTCGGTGTGACCACCTTCACCCAGTTTCTTCATCGCTATCTTGCGGACCCCGATGTTCTGGAGCATTCCCTACACGAGACCACCGTGGCGGCCGTCATGACCGCGCCCGCGATCACGGTGGGGGTGGATGCACGCTTCAGCCGCATCGTCGAACGCTTCCACGTCAGGGCCGCCAACCGGCTTCCCGTGGTGGATCGTAGCGGCGTGCTGGTCGGCGTACTGTCGCGCAAGGACTTCATCCACGCCTTCCACCTGGAGGGCCTGCTGTGAGGTACCTGCTGTGAACTACCTGCGGAAGATGCGCGGCACCACGCGGGGCGGCCCGCCGCGGGTGTCGAACAGCGAGATCGTCTGGTCCTGGTTCGGGGCCTTTCTCGGGATCGGGACCGTGGGCCTGATCCACGAATACTTCTTCCAGGGCACCGTGTTCCTGCTGATGATCAGTTCCTTCGGCGCCTCCGCGGTTCTGGTCTTCGGGGCCCCGCGGAGCCCTCTTGCACAACCGCGGAACCTGGTTGGCGGACATCTGCTGGCGGC
>SLNI01000229.1 GCA_007133115.1 Thioalkalivibrio sp.
CCGTATTCCTCGGTTCGCACCCGGACCTTGTAGTACGTATTGCCCTGCTCGTCGACGATGGAATCCGGGCTTATCTGCTCAAGCGTAGCAGAGAGCCCCCCGAAGATCGCGAAGTCGTAGGCCGTGAAGCGTACCCGGGCTTCCAGCCCCGGGCGCAGGAACGCGATGTCGCGCGGGGACATCCTGGCCTCGATCAGCAGCTGGTCGTCGAGCGGCACCACCTCGGCCACCTCGCGCCCGGGCGCGATGACGCCGCCGCGCGTGGTCACGAACAGCCTCTGAACCACGCCGCGCATGGGCGAACGCACCTCGGCCATGCGCACACGATCCTCCAGCCCCGTCGTGCCCTCGGCCATCTCAGCGAGCCGCCCCAGCGTATCGGCCAACTCATTGCGCCACTGGTTCTCGAGGATCAGCTCCACCTCACGAATGCGATTCTGGGATTCCGTGATCGCGGCCTGCAGCCGGCTGATCTGCGCATTCGCCTGATCGCGATCACCTCGGGCCCGCGAGACCTCCCGGCGCAGCCGCAGCACGTCCACTTCGGACACCGCGCCTCCAGCCACCAGCGGTTCCGTCACCTCGAGCTCGCGTGAAGCCAATTGCAGGGTCTGGCTCGCCTCGGCCCGCCGGGACCGGGCCTCGTTGAGTTCCTGCTGGCGCTGTTCCAGCTGATTCCGGGCGATCGCGACCCGGGCTTCGAGTTCTTCGAGACTCGTCTGATACAAACGCTGCTCCTGCTGCAGCACACTGGCAGGAACGGTCGCAAGCTCCGGCGTGATCGTGAACGGTTCACCGCTCACCAGGGCCGAAAGCCTCGCCGCACGTGCCCTCAGCGCCGACTCGCTGGCACGCGTCTCGCCAAGGTCCGCCAGGAAGCGGGTCGGATCGACGCGCACCAGCACCTCGCCCTGCTCCACGATCTGACCTTCGCGAACCAGGATCTCGGACACGACGCCGCCGTCGAAGGACTGAACCACCTGCAATTGCGCCGAAGGAACGACACGCCCGGTACCGCGCGCCACCTCGTCGATTTCGGCGACCGAGGCCCAGGCCGTCAGAACGATCAATATCACCAGCACGCCGTAAAGAAGCCAACGCGCGCGAACAGGCCGCTGCTGGATCAGGCTCCATTCGGTGTCGGCATCCCAATCGTCCAGGCGCTCCGCCGGGAGTTCGGGTGGACGGAATGCCACCTTGGCGGGTTTCTTCATCGGTGCTGCCCCGCACGCCGTTGCGCTGTCATGCCTTGGCCTTGCTTACACGGCCGCCACGCATCGCCTGGAGCACCTGGTCCTTGGGCCCGTCGGCGACGATCTTGCCACGATCCATCACGATCACGCGGTTCACGAAATCGAGCAGAGAGATGCGATGGGTGATCAGGAGGGCCGTCCGGCCCTGGAGGAATTGCCGCAGGTTCTGTTTGATCAGGTTCTCGGTCGCCCGGTCCATCGCGCTCGTCGGTTCGTCGAGCAGGAGAATGCCCGGTTCGTGCACCACGGCACGGGCGATCCCGACGCTCTGGCGCTGCCCGCCCGATAGCTGCGCGCCGCGTTCGCCCACCTGCATGTCCACACCGTCCGGGTGAGCGTTGATCAGATCCTCCATGCCACTGATGGTGATGGCATTCAGGATCGCCTCGTCGTCGGACAGGGGGCTGCCGAGCACGATGTTATCCCGCAGACTCCCGTAGAAAAGCGTGACGTCCTGCGACACATAGCCGATGGACCGGCGCAGTTCCGCCGGATCGAGCTGGCGGATGTCGATCCCATCGATGGAGATCACTCCGTCGGACGGTCGGTACAGACCGAGGATCAGCTTGGCCAACGTGCTCTTGCCGGAACCCACACGGCCGAGGATCGCGACGTGCTCACCCGCGTTGATCCGGAAGGAAACGTCCTTGACCGCCTTCCGGAACTGTTTCGGGTAGGCGAAGGAAACGCTCTGGAACTCGATGCTCCCCTGCAGGTTGGGGCGGCTCAGAAAGGCGGAGTCGTGCGGTCGCTCGACGTCCAGGGCCATCAGGCGGTTCAGGGAATCGAGGGCGGTGGCCGCCTGATGGTAGTGGACCATCAGGCCGGCGGTCTGACTGATCGGCGCCATCGCACGCGCCGAGATCAGGTAGGCGGCGATCAACCCGCCCATGCTCAGACCGCCGTCCATGATCAGGAACACGCCGATCACGATGATGATGACACCGACCAGCTTCTGCGCCCCCGCGGCCCCGTTGGTCACGCTGCTGGAAAGGAGGCGGTTGCGCACGTTCTGCTGCGCGAGGTTTGCCGTCGACCGCTCCCATAGGCCCTGGATCCTGCCCTCGGCACCTAGCGTCTTGATGGTCTCGGCCCCGGTCAGGCTCTCGACCAGCGTGGAGCTGCGCTGCGCCTTGGCCCGGTAGATCACCTTGGCCAGTTCCCGGAGCTTTCGGTGCACCAGGAACACGTAGATCAAGAGCCCCACCGCGCCGATGACCAGCGGAATCGCCAATGGCCACGCGATCAGCGCAATCACGACGATGAACAGCACCGCAAACGGCAGGTCGACGAAAGCAAGCACCGTCGCCGATGAGATGAAGCTGCGGACCGATTCGAAGCTGTCGAGCCTGGAAGAGAAGGACCCCACGGAGGCCGGGTAATTCTCCATGCGCATGCCCAGCACACGCTCCATGATCATCGCCGAAAGCTTCACGTCCGC
>SLNI01000252.1 GCA_007133115.1 Thioalkalivibrio sp.
CGCCATGCCGTGACGCTCCAGGATCTCCTTCAGCCCGGCGGTCCCCCCCAGATGCCGAACGGGCAGGACCAGGGACCAGCACAGCTGCGAGGGATCGAGATACAGCGCCCCGCCGCCGGTGCGCCGGCGCAGGATCGGAATCCCCTGTTCCTCACAGTAATCGGTACGCAGGGCGATGGCCGCGCGTTCATGGGCCCCCAATGACCCGCTGGTCGGGTATTGGTGGAAACGCAGGCCGACACCCGCTGCACAGAGTGCGTCGTCCAGGGCCACCTGCTCCCAGGCCGCACGGAGTCCGTCGTCGCGGACGGGGCAGTTCAGCAGATTTTCGTTCATCGGTGCCTCTTCCACTGGGCTCGGGCTTGCATGTGTCCACTTTAAGAAGACGAATACCCGACCCAATTGATCTGGATCAGCAAACACTGAAACACGGGGTGACACCATCAATGGCACCGGGAGCAGCACGAGTCCCCGCGGTTCGACGCGGCGCGACACGGATCTCCCCTCACAAGCAGGCGAGGTGACAGGCGATGTCCAGGTGGAGCGAACTGGTTCAGGCGGTGGAGCCTCTGCAGGATGTGCCTTTGCACGCCGACCTCGTCCAAGCGCTGGAACGCGACTGGCGCGACCCGGCGCACGGGCCGATTCCGCCGGTGCATTTCTACACGCCGACCTTCAAGACCTACCAGACCTCCGAGCTCAGCAGCTGCGGCAAGAACGCGTGGCCCGCCGTGTCCATCACCGGCGGCGACTGTAAACTGCAGTGCGACCACTGCAAGGCGAAGATCCTGGAGCCGATGATCCCGGCGCGCACCCCCGAGGAGCTGTGGCGGGTCGTCAACGGACTCGTCGACGACGGCGCCCTCGGGCTGCTGCTGACCGGGGGCTCGAACCACCGCAACGAGGTCGAGTACGCGCCGTTCTACGACACCATCCGACGCATCAAGGACAACTTCCCGCACTTCCGCATCGCCGCACACGCCGCCCTAGTCGATGACGATGGCGCGCGCAGCATGGAACAGTCGGGCATCGACGTCGCGATGATGGACGTGATCGGTGCGCAGGAGACGATCACCCGCGTCTACCACCTGAAACGGTCCGTGGATGACTTCGAGGCCACATTGGAGAGCCTGGTCAGGACCCGCATGCGGGTGGTCCCACACATCGTGATCGGCCTGCATTACGGAGAAATGCTCGGCGAATGGAAAGCGTTGGAAATCATCCAGCGCCACCAGCCCGACGCCGTGGTGCTGGTTGTGGTGATGCCGTTCTACGCCCCGGCGAAGCACCCCTTCGCCACCCCGGATTCCGAGACGGTCGGGCACTTCTTCCAGTCAGCCCGCGCCGCGCTGCCGGACATTCCGCTGCTGCTCGGCTGTGCCCGCCCGCCAGGCCAGGCGAAGATGCAGATCGACACCTACGCCGTGATGGCCGGACTGGATGGTATCGCCCATCCCGCGGATGGCTCGGTCGAACTGGCCGCCCGGCTGGGGCGTCGGATCCGTGTCACACCCGCGTGCTGCTCCATCGTCGTCGGGGACGAGGTGATGGCGCTCGGTAACGACTCGGACGCCGAATCGCTCGATCTGGAAACCATTCTGGCCCGGGCACGCCAGCCGCATGCGGGTATCGGCATCCCCGTGGTAGCGGCCCCGCTCAACCCCGCCAACGTCCAACTTGCGGAGTCCTGAACCATGCGCGATCCCAAAACCCTCCGGGTGCTCGACACCGGCCTGCGCCGCGCAGCCGAGAACCTGGCGCTGAACCGTGCCCTGCTCGAAGCTCACCAGGAAGGCGCCTCGCCCCACACGCTGCGCTTCCTGCGCTTCACGCCCTGTGCCCTGCTCGGCTTCCACCAGAGTGTTGAGCAGGAACTGCGCACGGACTACTGCGAGGCGCAGGGCATCGAGATCCAGCGCCGCATCACCGGCGGCGGCGCGATCTACTTCGACGAGACCCAGATCGGTTGGGAGCTGTACCTCGACAAGCGTTTCCTCGGCACGGCCGAGATGACCGAGATCGCGCGGCGCATCTGCGAGGCTGCGGCCCGCGGCATCAGCGCACTCGGCGTCGATGCGCGCTTCCGGCCCCGCAATGACATCGAAGTCGACGGGCGCAAGGTCTCCGGCACCGGCGGCGCATTCGATGGCGACTCCATCCTGTACCAGGGGACCCTGCTGATCGACTTCGACGTCGAACGCATGCTGCGCGTGCTGCGCATCCCGGCGGAGAAGCTCTCCGACAAGGCCATTGCCTCGGCCCGCGATCGGGTCGCCAACCTCAAGGATCTGCTGGGCGAACTGCCGTCCTTCGATCACGTGCAGGCGACCCTGGCCGCATCCTTTGCCGAGGCCTTCGACGTGAATCTCGAATGGGGCGGCACTCTGAACGCAATCGAGGAACAGAAATTCACCGAGGCGCTGGCCGAGATCGACTCCCCCGAATGGGTTCTGCAGCACCACCGCCCCGCCGCCGAAGCCGGAATGCTGGAGGGCATGCACCGCTCGCCGGGCGGTCTGATGCGCGCGGCTCTGGCGCTGGACCGGGCGCGCGACCGGATCAAGCAGGTGTGGATCACCGGCGATTTCTTCGTGAAGCCGGCGCGGGTCGTCGTCGATCTCGAGGCCAACCTGCGCGACACCCCGGTCGCGGAACTGGAGAGCAACATCGAACGCTTCTTCAGCGGCAACC
>SLNI01000268.1 GCA_007133115.1 Thioalkalivibrio sp.
CAGGTTCTGGATCACCTCTACGAGAGCATGAGTACGGATTCACCCTGAAGTTGACCCTGAAGGAGACAAGAGATGTCGACGTACGGACCCAAGGCCCTATGGCCAGAGGCGAATTCACCCGGATTGCGGAATCCCCGGATTCCGGGGAGCCGCGCGCAGGCCCAGAGTGCCCCGAGCCAACGACCGAGGACCGGCTTGTCGCTGACCGACCTCCACTGCGACGAGGATACCCGCTCGATCCCGTGCCGGGACGGACGGAGCTTCCTCCTGCGTCCCGACCGGGCCGCGCTGATCATCGTGGACATGCAGCGGGACTTCTGCCATCCGGGCGGCTACGGCAGCGAGAACGATGCCGAGGCCGTCGTGCGGTTCGGGGCGCTGATTCCGATCATCGGGCGGGTGCTGGCGGCCAGCCGGGAGATCGGTCTGCAGATCATCGCGACGCGTGAAGGGCATGCTCCCGACCTGTCCGACATCACCCCGGCCAAGATGCAGCGCTCGATCGCCTACGGGAGTCCGTACGGGGCTCACGGTCCCATGGGCCGCGTCCTGATCCGAGGTGAATACGGGCATGACATCGTGGACGAACTGAAGCTGCGGGAGGGCGAAATCATGGTGGACAAGCCCGGATACAGCGCCTTTCACAGCACGCCCCTGGAACAGATCCTGCGCGACCGTCACATCGAGGACCTGATCTTCACCGGTGTCACCACCGACGTATGCGTGTTCTCCACGCTGCGCGAGGCCGTGGATCGCGGTTTTCGCTGCCTCCTGCTCGGGGACTGCACCGAATCGTTCAAGCCCGGCATGCGCGATGCCACGATGACGATGATCGAAAGCGAAGGCGGCATCTTCGGATGGGTCGCCGAATCGGCCAGCCTGCTGCGCGCGCTGGCCCGATGACAACTCACCGGCACGAACCCACTTTGGCGTTTGCGAAATCCTATCAGGAGGGAAACCCAATGAAACGAGTCTGGATGATGAGCGCCTTGGCCGCGCTATTGGCCTTCATGCCCGCGGCATTCGGCGCCGACCGCTTGCGGGTGGGACACGATCTCTGGATCGGCTTCGCGGGCGTGTTCCTGGCCCAGGAGCTGGGATATTTCACGGACCGGGGGCTGGAGGTGGATCTGCGCGGCTTCCCCGGGCCCGGTGATTCCATCCCGCCGGTGCTGGCAGGACATCTCGACGCCACGCTGACGACCCTGCACAACCTCGCGCTCATCGGCGGTACCGAGGAGACCTCGATCGCCGCCATCTACTTCCTCGACGCTTCGAACGGCGCAGACGCGATCGTCGCGCGCTCCGATATCGCGAGCGTCTCCGATCTTCGTGGCCGGGATGTCGCCGTGACGTTGAACGAAGCCAATCACATGCTGCTGATTCTTGCGCTGGAGAGCGCGGGCCTGCGCCAACAGGATGTGAATCTCGTGAACATGAGCGCGGACGATGCGGGTGCGGCCTTCCTCGCGGGCCGCGTGGATGCGGCCGTGACCTGGGAACCGTGGGTGAGCCGCGCCCGTTCCGGCGGCGACGGGGACGTGATCTTTTCCACCCGGGACGCACCCGACACGATCATCAATACGATCAGCGTACGGCGCGACAACCTGGAACAGAAACCCGAGGTCTTCGCGCGCTTCCTCGAAGGAATCGATCAAGGGGTCCACTATCTGCGCGCCGATCCCGAAGCGGCAATTCCGGTGATCGCGCGCTGGCTGGAAGCGGATCCCGAGGACGTACGCGGCATGTTGGCGGACGACGTGATCTACGGCCTGAACGACAACCGAAGCCTGTTCGGTGCAGGCGATGGGCCTGCCGTGCAGGCACTGGACAACGTCATCGGCTTCCTCGACGACCGCGACCTCATTCAGAAACGGCCCGAGACCGGGACCCTGATCGACGACCGACTGGTCCGGTAACTCTATGAAACACGAAAAAATCATGCGCGTGGCGCTGGGCATCGCCGAAGAGGCGATGGGACGTGGCGAGCTTCCCTTCGCCGCGGTGCTGGTGAATGCCGAGGGCAAGGTCGTCCTGACCGAACACGACCGGGTTTACGAGAAGCAGGATCCCACCCAGCACGCGGAAAGCCGCCTCGTGCGCAAGGCCTGCCGGCGCTACGGCCCCGATCTCTCGGCATTCACTCTGTACACGACCTGCGAGCCCTGCGCCATGTGCTTCACGAGCGCCTGGCTGACGGGCATCCGCAGGATCGTGATGGGGACCACCATGGCGGCGGTCTACCACCGCAGCGGCGGGCGTCACCGGGAGATGCCGCTTCCGGCGGCCATACTGAACGACCGGGTCGGCGGAGCGATCAAACTGGTCAAGGGCGTGCTCGCCGACGAATGCCTCGCACTGTTCCACGAGGAGCTTTTTCTGGAAACCCGGCCGGGACCGACCTGATCCTGGATGCCCCGGCCGGGCGGGCCGGCAACCGGTGCCCCATCGACGACCCGCCACCGAAGTTCTATCCTTTCCGCGTTTTCGTATCCGGAGGTGTTGCCGTGTTCCCTGCTCCAGCATCGTGCGGGCCATGAACCGCGGGGGCTGGAATCGGCGCCGGGTGCTAACGGGCATGCTGACGGGGGCCATCGCCACTGCGCTGGGATCGGTGACCAAGGCCGGCGGCCCTTCCGACCCCCGCATCGGGCTCGCTCTGGGCAGCGGGGGTGCGCGCA
>SLNI01000052.1 GCA_007133115.1 Thioalkalivibrio sp.
GCCACCAGGGTGGGGTTGCCGCACATGAAACCGATGCGCCAGCCGGGCATGTTGTAGGTCTTGGAAAGCGTGTAGAACTCGACCGCGATTTCCTTGGCCCCTGGAACCTGCAGGACCGACGGTGCCGTGTACCCGTCGAATGCGATCTCGGCATAGGCAAGGTCATGTACCAGCCAGATCCGGTGTTCGCGACAGATCGCAACGACCTGTTCGAAGAAATCGAGATCCACGCATTGCGTGGTCGGGTTCGCGGGGAAGTTCAGGATCAGCATCTTCGGACGCGGCCAGGAATCCTGGATCGCGCGGTTCAGTTCGACGAAGAAATCGACATCCGGGGTCAACGGCACGTGACGGACATCGGCGCCCGCGATGACGCAGCCATAGGGATGAATTGGATACGCCGGATTCGGCACCAGAACCGCGTCGCCCGGCCCCAACGTCGCCAGCGCGAGGTGTGCCAGACCCTCCTTGGAACCGATGGTCACGATGGCCTCGGTTTCGGGGTCGAGATCGACGTCGAAGCGGGCCTTGTACCAACGGGTGATGGCACGGCGCAGACGCGGGATCCCTTTGGAAACCGAGTACCGGTGGGTATCTTCGCGCTGAGCGGCCTCGACCAGTTTGTCGACGATGTGGCGCGGGGTCGGCTGATCCGGATTGCCCATACCGAAATCGATGATGTCCTCGCCCCGGGCCCGGGCCTCGGCCTTCAACTGATTCACGATGTTGAAGACGTAAGGCGGCAGGCGCTCGATACGGGGAAAAACGTCGGTCACGGATGGTTTCCTGGTTCGTCGGGGGAGCCGGTTGCCCGAGGCGGAGCCCGGCCAGCGCAAACGGAGCAAAGTATAACCCGTCCCAGAGCCTGTCAACGACTGGCGTGAGCTTCACTCTGCAATGCCCCTACGCCGGGTCCTGAGCCCTTGCTCGCGGGGGCCGATGCCACTAGTGTCCGGTCAGACGTATGAAAGGACACTAGCGCGCCACCATGCAGTTCACACAGATCA
This sequence comes from Thioalkalivibrio sp., assembly GCA_007133115.1. Taxonomy (GTDB): domain Bacteria; phylum Pseudomonadota; class Gammaproteobacteria; order Ectothiorhodospirales; family Ectothiorhodospiraceae; genus Thioalkalivibrio. The sequence goes on from SLNI01000052.1 coordinate 1,008, forward strand.
CCGACATCGGACAGAACCTGATCACGGCCTACGCGCCGGATCACGTCGCCGTGAATGGTGTTCGCCATTTCCAGAGCCTGATCCTGCGGCCCGATGGCCTGCTGGCCGACTGGCCGGTCCGGACCATCGAGGAACTGGAAGCGCAGGCGTTCGACTGGTTGCGCACTGCGCCGCCCGAAATCCTGCTGCTCGGCACTGGAATGACCCAGCGTTTTCCCGCTCGCGCCGTCTGGCGTCAGCTGCGCACCGAGCGCTGGGGCTTGGAAATCATGGATACCGCGGCGGCCTGCCGAACCTATAACCTGATTGTGGCCGAGGGGCGCACGGTCGCAGCCGCGCTGATCCTTCCCGCGCAAGCGGCCTCGCAACCGAGTTCAGGGGCGCGGTAGCAGAACGTCCTCGGAGAGACCGCGAGCCTTGAGCAGTCGCCGCAACCGCTTCAGCGCTTCCATCTGGATCTGTCGCACGCGCTCGCGGGTGACACCGATCTCCGCGCCAACCTGCTCCAGCGTGCACCGCTCAAAGCCGTGCAGGCCGAAACGTCTCACAAGCACCTCGCGCTGTTTCTGGTCGAGCTCGTTCAGCCAGGCAGCCACCAGGTTGCGGATGTCTTCGTCTTCCAGCAGCGCGGAGGGCCCCGCCGAGGTTTCGTCCGGCAGAATTTCCGTCAGCGAACGGTCACCGTCAGGCCCCACGGCGATATCGATGGACGTCGCGGGTTCGGACATCGCCCGAAGACGCTGAAGCTCGCTCAGGGGCTTACCCAGGCGGGTCGCCAGCTCGTCTTCCGTGGGCTCCCTCCCCAGTTCCTGCATCAACATCCGGGCCATCTTGTTGTGCGAACGCAGTTCCTTGCTCACGTGCACGGGAATCCGAATCGTTCGCGCCTGGTTCATCAGCGCACGTTCAATGGTCTGGCGGATCCACCAGGTCGCGTACGTCGAAAAACGGAAGCCGCGCTCGGGATCGAACTTCTCGACCGCATGCATCAGGCCGAGGTTGCCTTCCTCGATCAGGTCGAGCAACGCGAGCCCCCGGTTCATGTAGCGACGAGCGATCTTGACCACCAGGCGCAGATTGCACTCGATCATGCGTTGGCGGCCCGAAGCATCCCCGGCACGTGCCAGACGAGCGTAATAGACCTCTTCTTCCGGAGTCAGCAACGGACGGAACTCGATGTCCCGGAGATAAAGCTGGATCGCATCGAGCTCTGCCGGACCGACATCGCGCTGTAAGCGCTTAGGTACGGCCTCCTCCGTCCCGGCCTCGGCTTCTTCGGGGGAATCGAGCTCGGCTTCTTCGGGGGAATCGAGCTCGGCTTCCGCGGGCTGATCCTCCATGATCTCATCCGGCTGCGGGTCGTTCAGGTCTTCAGCGGGTTCCTTCGGAATTCGGTTCTGTGAGGCCATGGTGCAAACCTTCTCCATCTGGACGCCAGCATCTACCGCCGGGGAAGATAACGGGTGGGGTCGACCGGCGTACCGTCGACCCGGATTTCAAAGTGCAACATCGGGCTGTCGGCCCCGGATGCACCCAATTGGGCTATTTGCTGGCCGGCCACGACGCGGTCGCCTTCGCGCACCAGCAATGCTTCATTGTGCCCGTAAGCACTGATGAATCGAGCATCGTGTTTCAGGATGATAAGCCGGCCGTAACCGACCAGTCCACTTCCCGCGTAGACGACCTCTCCTGCCGCCGCGGCACGCACGTTGTCCCCGCGCCGACCCCCAATGGCGATGCCTCTGCGCGTGACCGAGCTGTTGGAAAAAGGCCGCACGATCGGCCCGTCCGCGGGCCACTGCCACTGCGGCGCGGCGCCCGCCACCGCCGACACGGTCCCTGCCGAGGACGGCCGGCTCGGGGTCGAGGCCTGCGCTGGCGCGCTGGTCGGGGGCGACACGCTCCCCCGAACCGGCGGAGGAGGCGGCTGATAGCGGGACGGTGGCGCCGATGCGGTCGGGGCTGTTGCCGGCGCCGACGCAACGCTCGCCGGCGACGCGGTACCGGCAAGGGGCGTGGCACCGGTGAGACGGAGGCGCTGCCCCGGATAGATCAGGTAGGGCGGGCCGATCCCGTTCCGCCGGGCGACATCCCGCCAGTCCAGGCCGTGACGCGTTGCGATCCGATACAGGGTTTCCTCGCGTTGCACCACATGGGTACCCGGAACATAAGCCGCGCTGACGTCGGGCGGACTCGGTGCGCGCCCGGCACACCCCGCGAGCACCAGCAGCAGGAGAACGAGGAGAATGCGTACCGCGTGCGAGCCGGTTTGCATCAGTCCAGCCACGCGAAGATCAGAATCGCCAAAACCAGGATTGCGACCGTCAGCCATCCCAGCCTCTCCATGTAGGGTCGCAGGTGTCGATCCGCCTGTGGACCCAGCCAGGCCATCAGCAATCCCACCGCGAAGAATCGGGAGCCCCGACCGACGACCGAAGCCAGCACGAAGGGCAGAAGGGGCATGGCCAGGGCTCCGGCCGTCAACGTGAACAACTTATAGGGGATCGGCGAAAAACCCGCGATCAGCACGACCCAGACGCCCCACACCGCAAACCACTCCTTCGCAAGCTCGAGACTGTCCCCGTAACCGGCGCGGACGATCCAGGGGGCCACCAACTCGTAGGCCAGCACGCCGAGCAGGTATCCCAGGAGGCCGCCAAGTACGGAAAATACCGTGGTCAGCGCCGCCAGCCGCATTCCCTCCCTGGGTCGCGCTGCCGCCATCGGGGCGAGCATCACGTCGGGCGGAACCGGGAAAAACGAGGATTCGGCAAAAGACAGGGCGGCCAGGTAGCGCGTCGCATGGCGATGGCGCGACCAACCCATCACACGATCGTACAACGGCTCGAAGATCTTCAAGATTCGGCCCCCGAGAGCATCGGGACGAAGCAGACGGCGTCCAACAGATCCCGCACATAGGCTTCGTCGGTATGCGTGTAGCGGACCAACTGCTGCTTTCCGTCGACGTCTTCCACCGGTGCCACCAGGCGTCCACCCGGCGCCAGCTGCATCAGCAGTTCCTGTGGCACCGCACGGGGCGCAGCCGTCAGAATGATGGCATCGAACGGAGCCTTGGCCGGCCAGCCTTCCGCCCCATCGCCATGGCGCAGACTGACGTTGTCGATCTTGAGGCGGCTCAACAGTTCCCGCGCGCTGCGGCTCAACGCCAGGATCCGCTCGACCGAATAGACCCGCTCGCAGAGACGGGCGAGCACTGCGGACTGGTAGCCCGAACCGGTTCCAACCTCGAGGACCGTGCGCAACGAACCCGCCTCGAGCAGCGCCTCCGTCATGCGCGCGACGATGAACGGTTGCGAAACTGTCTGGCGATACCCGATGGGCAGAGCGATGTTCTCGTACGCTCGATGCACCAGCGCCTCCTCCACGAACAGATGCCGAGGCACCTGCCGAATCGCCTCCAGCACCCGCTGATCCCGGATACCGGACCGCGACAGCTGCAGGATGAGACGATCACGCGCGCGCTGCGACGTCATGCCGGCACCCGCGATATCAAGCGCCACCTGGCGAATCCTCCAACCAGCGGCCGATGGTGTCGATCGCATCGAATTGGGTCAGATCGACCTGGATCGGCGTGACCGACACAAAACCGTCGCGCACCGCGAAGAAATCCGTGCCGGGACCCGCGTCCTGTTCGGGGCCGGCGGGTCCAACCCAGTAGATCGGCCGACCCCGAGGGTCCGCGGATTTCACCACCGGCTCCGATTTGTGCCGATGCCCCAGGCGCGTGGCCTGCACGCCACGGATCGCATCATAGGGGCGGTCAGGGACGTTGACGTTGAGGATGGTGGACGCCGGCAGCGGAACGTGGCCCAGGCGCTCCAGCAGGTCGAGGATCACGCGGGCCGCCGCATCGTAATGCCGAAACTCAGACCCCACCAGCGACACCGCAATCGCCGGCAATCCGAGGAAGCGTCCCTCCATCGCGGCCGCAACGGTGCCGGAATACAGGACGTCATCCCCCATGTTCCCGCCCGCGTTGATTCCGGAGATCACGAGGTCCGGCTCGTGCTCGAGCAGGCCGGTGATCGCCAGATGAACGCAGTCGGTGGGAGTTCCATCGACGCCGATGTAGCCGTTTTCGAGCACCTGCGCGCGCAGCGGATGCACCAGGGTCAGACTGTTGCTGGCGCCGCTGCGGTCCCGGTCCGGCGCAACCACGCTGACCTCCGCCACGGAACGCAGCTGAGCGGCCAGACATCGAATGCCGGGCGCATGGATACCGTCATCATTGCTGACCAGAATGCGCATGAGAGAATGAATGCGGAGCGTGGGTGCCTAATATACTGGAATCCGCCGAGCGCGCACGGAATCGCCGCATCCCGACCCGAGGCAGATGATGACCGACCACGACGATCCGAACGACCCGCGGCACTTTCTCAGCGCGATCGGCGAGGTGCGGCGCCTCAAACATGATCGCGCCGAGGTGCGGCCCCCTCGTCCCCGTGCACGCGCAGAAAAACGCCGGGAAGACGATCGCGCCGCCGTGCGCGATCTACTCAGCGACCCGGTGGGCGCCACCGAAATCCAGCCGGGCGATGAATTGCGGTTCCTGCGCTCCGGACTGAATCCCAGAATCCTCCGGAACCTGAAGCGCGGGCACTACCGCCTGCAGGACGAACTGGACCTGCACGGGCTGTTCGCCTCCGAGGCGCGCCAGGCCGTGGCCGCGTTCCTGAACGAAGCCCAGGCGCACAGCCGTCTTTGTGTCCGTATCGTGCACGGCAAGGGCCTGCGTTCCCGGCAGCAGGGGCCGGTGCTCAAGGGTTTGGTCGATCACTGGTTGCGGCAACGCGACGACGTGCTGGCTTTCGCTTCGGCCCGCCCCGTGGACGGCGGTACCGGAGCGGTGTACATCCTGCTCAAGCGCGCGCGGGTTCCCGGGTAAGTTTCACGGGGGCACGACCGTGTGGCAACTTCAGCCGCCGAGAACCGTTATTGCGAGCGGGCGACAATCTGCGTACTGTAATTTCGAAGAGCGGAATCGCCTTGTCTGAGGCTTGCGAACATCACTTGATCGATGCAATACTTATACAACGCTTGTACGCGCCGAAAGAAACAGACCCTTGGGGGGCAAACAGCATGATGAAATGGAATGGGATTGCAGCCGCGGTGGCATTTGCACTGATTCTTCCGGCACAGGCCGACGATGCCGCTGAGCGCGCCGCTGCCAGCCAGGCCGCCATACAGAACTTTGCCTCGACGTTGCAGGGCGAACTGGTCGCTGCCATGCAGAAAGGCGGTCCGGTCGAAGCCATCGACGTCTGCAAGCAACGCGCGCCCGAGATTGCCGCTGGGATTTCCGAGGATACCGGCTGGAGTGTCGGACGGACGAGCCTCAAACTGCGCAATCCGGAAAACGCCCCGGACGAATGGGAACGCGCGGTGCTGCAGAACTTTGACGACCGCCTGGCCGCCGGCACGCCCGCCGCCGAACTCACCCACCAGGAGGTCGTGACCGAAGGCGACGACACCGTCTTCCGCTTCATGCGTGCCATTCCGACCGGCGGCGTCTGCCTGACCTGCCACGGGTCCGAGCTGGGTGGCGACATTCAGCATGCGCTGGAACGGCTTTACCCCAATGACCAGGCAACTGGCTATGCGGAAGGGCAGATTCGCGGAGCCTTCACCGTCATCCAGAGGATGTAGAGCATCAGGCCGCTTCCTCGCTCCGATGGGGCCGCATATGCGGCCCCATTTTTTTTGCGCAATACCCTCAGGCATGCCGAAGCGCGCACCGGTGTGCTAACTTTTGCCAGGCGACCCGCTCAGCCATGGATCGCCAAAACCACCCTGCCGTCGTGGAACCCGCTGAAAAATGACTCGATCGATCGATGCAGAGTTGCTGGCCCTGGCCGTCGATGCCTCGAACGACGGCATTGTCATTGCAGAGCAGGAAGGTCACGACAATATCCTGATTTACGTGAACCACGCGTTCGAGCAACTGACCGGCTACAGCAGCGACGAGATCCTCTATCGGGATTGCCGGTTTCTGCAGGGGGAGGATCACGACCAGGAGGGCGTGCGTCAGATCCGCGCCGCGCTGGACGAGGGTAAGCCCTGCCGTGTCGTCCTGCGCAACTACCGCAAGGACGGATCTCTGTTCTGGAACGAGCTCTCGATCACCCCCGTCTTCAATGACGACGATCAACTGACCTACTACATCGGGATCCAGAAGGACATCTCGGACAAAATCGCCGCGGAAGAACGCGCCGATCGGGCCGAACGCGCGCTGGCCGCGGCGCGCGGGAAAGACGAACCCGACTCCTGAGCCCAGCAACTTGTTGACCGGAAAAACCGGCCACGGAAGAACGCGGACATTACGGAAAACGAAGGGAACTCAGGCTCTTTTCCGTGTGTTTCCGTGTTCTTCCGTGGCTCACCATTCCCCCGTCAAGGATGGCGCAGGGCCATGAAGTCAGTCACGGGTCTGGGCAATGGCACCGACCACCGACGTGGCGTATTCCCCGCTGCGCAGCTCGAGATCGATCAGCAGGTCCCCGTCGTCCTGCCAGGACCAGGCCAGACGCACCGGGCGCATGCGCAATGGCCTCCGGGCGTGCTCGAGGCCTTGTGCTGCCAGCCCCTCGGCCAGGGCGGACAGTGATTGGGCGACCGACGCCTCGAGGTCCCTCACCTCACCTGTCGTTGAAAGCTCACCCCGGCCCCAGAGCGGCCCGGTCGGATGAATCTCGAGCCGCGCGCAGCGGCCCGAGAGCTCCGGATCGACCTGCTCCACCGCGAAGATGCTGCCGCGTCCATCGAGGTTCGCGAGGTCCCCGGGCAACAGCCGATCCCAGCTCCCGTCCTCAACGCGTCGGCGCAGCACGGCATTGAAGATCGCGGCCCGGGCCGCGGAGAGGTACAGGCTCCGTTGATTCCTGCCCCGGGGCCGGAGGCGTCCGGCGAACCATGCGGCTGCTTTCTGCAGGTTGCCATGGCCGAAGCGCTGTTCCCCGAAGTAATCGGGCAGACCGTGCGCGACAATCCGTTCGAGCAACTGCTCGGCCACCGCGCGATCGCCCTGGATCTCCCGCAGACGCAGGCGAAAACGATTGCCCTGCAGGTGTCCGGTCTGCAGCTTGCGCGCGTGCCGGCGCTGGTCCTGCACTTCGACCCCTTCCGGCAGCCCCCCATCCCAGGCGGGATCCACCCGTCCGGGAAGATGCACGCTGAACCACTGGCTCGTGACCGCGTGGCGATCCTTGCGCCCGGCATAGCTCACCGCGGAGCGCGACACGTCCGCGGCCCGTGCCAGCCATTCGGCCACATCCTCGGTGTTGAGCCCGGTCTTGCGGATCTGCAGCCAGAGGTGCTCGCCCTCGCCCGACGGCACGGTCGCGGGAATCTCGTCCACGAGAAAATCCTCCGGGGAGACGCGAATGCGGGCCTGCAGCGGGGGCACCCAGGGCAACAACGGCGCGATTTCCGGCATCCCGTTCACACGCTGGATCCTTTCATCGAGGCCGGACCGCGAGAGGGCTCTGCCACCCGGTCACGCAGGTAGACCGGTTGCGCCCGTTCCGGGCTCACCGCTTCACCGCGCAGGAATGCCGCCGCCCCGAGCACGGCGACTTCGCGCGCCCGCGGCAGCGCGGTCGCGTCCATCTCTGCGGCGGCGAGACCCCCGGTCTCCAGGAGCGCCGTGCACGGTAGGACGCCGCTGCCCAGAGCGAAGCGGCGTCCCGCAGTCCAGCGCACGTCAACGTCTTCCGGGCCGTTCAGGCGCTCCTGACCCCACTGCACAAGACCCCCGACATCCCGTGTATTCAGCGACCAGTACACCTCGCCCATGCGCGCATCCAGCAACGCCAGCACCTGTTCGGCATCCCGATCGAACGCCTGCTGCGCCAGCGCCGCCAGCGTGGACACCGGAACGACCGGGCACCCGATCGCGAACGCCAGTCCCTGTGCGACCCCGAGACCCAGCCGCACGCCGGTGAACGCACCTGGGCCGCGGCCTGCAGCCACCGCGTCCAGGTCTCCCGGCCTCAGGCCGGCCTCGGCCAGCAATGCGTCGACCTGCTGCAGAATCAGTTCACCGTGGCGACGGCTCGCCTCCCGTTCCATTCGGAAAAGGATTTCTCCATCGACCCAGAGCGCGGCTGAACAGGCCTCGGTCGCCGTTTCCAGCGCGATCAGGCGCATCGTTCCTCTCCGGTGCGCCCGCGCGCCTCGTGCAGAAAATCGAGCGCAGCCTGCGGGTCGCGGGACTCGTGAAAGCGGGGCAGACTGGCGAAGAACTTGCGGCCGTAGGGCTTTTGCGTGAGCCGAGGATCGCAAAGGGCCAGGATGCCGGTATCGCGGGTATCGCGGATGAGCCGACCCACACCCTGCTTCAGTGCCAGAACGGCCTGCGGCAGCTGAAATTCCATGAACGGACTGCCTCCCGCCGCCTCGATTGCAGCCGCACGCGCCTGCAGCACCGGGTCGTTCGGCGCGGCGAAGGGCAACCGATCGATGATCACGACCGACAGTGCATCGCCACGGATGTCCACACCCTCCCAGAAGCTGTGCGCACCCAGCAACCAGGCCCGTCCGGATTCGCGAAAGCGTGCCAGCAGTTCGGCCCGCGGACGCTCGCCCTGAACCAATAAGGGTCGGCTCTCGGGAAGGCGGTCCCGTAGCAGCGCGGCGGCCTCCTGCAGCGCCCGATGACTGGTGAACAGAAAGAAACCACCCCCAGGGTTGCCGACCAGAAGCGGCCACGCCCAGTCGATGCACGCTCGCGTGTAGTCCCCCGTATTCGGGTTCGGCAGGGGACGCCGCGGCGTTGCGAGACAGGCCTGCCGGGAGAAATCGAACGGACTGTCCAGCCTTTCGGCGCGTACATCCGCTGGTAAACCCAGGCGCCGTGCGGCATGCCCGAAGTCGTCGCCCACCGCCAGCGTCGCCGAAGTGAAAATCCAGCTCGCGGGCCGCGCCGCCCGGCTTTCGGCCAGCGGTCGCGAAGCATCCAGCGGGGTTCGGTGCAAGACCAGGCTCTGGCGGAAACGCTCGACCCAGGCCACGGTGTCGGGGCGTTCCTCGGTCCACTCGAACAGCCGTTGGCGCAGCGTACCGCAGCGGGTATGGGCCTGTTCCAGACCCGGGCTTCGCCCGGCTGCGGCCTCGAGTCCCGATTCGAGGAATTCCAGGGCGCGATCCACGCCCGAAAGCGCCGCATCCAGCCCCGGCGCCTCCGCGACCTCATTCCAGCCAGCGCGCGCAGGCCAGCCCACCGTGCAGTTCAGCAATGCCGCCACAGCATCCTGTAGACCGGATACGGGCTCGTGCAGATCCACCAGGTCGGGCGCATTCCGCTCCAATTCCCGGGTGACATCGCGACCCAGGTCGCGCAACGGGCGGGTGCCGAAGGCCAGTCCGAAGAACGCGCCGGCGATTTCCGGAAGCTGGTGGGCCTCATCGACGATCACCGCATCGACCTGAGGCAACAGTTCCCCGAAGCCTTCGTCCTTCAGCGCGAGATCGGCGAGCAACAGGTGATGATTCACCACGATCACGTCCGCGTCCTGAGCCCGCCGGCGCGCACGGACCACGAAGCACTCGTTGAAGCTCGGGCACTCGTTGCCCAGGCAGTTGTCGACGGTCGA
>SLNI01000027.1 GCA_007133115.1 Thioalkalivibrio sp.
ACTCAGCCAGGGCATCCATCCCGCGCGCATGAAACCGACGGGAAGGCGGTTCTGCAGCATGAAGAGATAGATCGGACCCAGACCAAACAGGACCAGCGGGTGCCGGTACAGTCGGTAGCGCAGACGCTGCGCCCGCGGCAGGTCCTGGTAGACGCGCACGCTCAGGGTATCGATGCTGCCTACGCCCCCGCGATCCAGATTTCCGGAGTACGCGTGATGGAGAGCGTGGGTATACCGCCATAAATCGTAGGGCGTGAGCGTCAGAACGCCGAGGGCCCTTCCGACCCAGTCGTTGGCACGCCGGGAGGGAAAGAACGACCCGTGCCCGCAGTCGTGCTGAATCATGAACAGGCGCACGAGAAACCCGGCGGCGGGCACGGCCAGCAAGAGGCCGAGCCAATAGCCGGCATTCACGCTCGCCCAGGTCAGGAACCAGAAGAGGCCGAACGGGATCACCGTGATGACGAGTTCGACGATGCTGCGGACGAGCCGCGGCTCACGATAGGCGGCCAGCGCCCGTTGCAAGGTCCGGGGGTCGACGGTGTTTTCGCGGGGCGGTGCTTGTGGCTCCATAAATGGGCTCCAGCATGGGCTCGGCACACGAACTCCAGGTTTCGAGACCCATCGCCGGTATGTCGGTTTCTGACACAAGTCTTTCGACCTCGACAAAAGGTCGGAAAGCCATCGGGCAATATACTAGACCCGGACGCGCTCGCGATATGTTCGGTGTCGCACATTGGGGCTCGAGACACCGCTGCACACCGGCGTTTCGTGGACCTCTTCGGCGTTCACTTTGGCCTCATTCGGCCTTGTTGTGATGCGATGGGCGAATGGCCCCGCTCGTGGAGCCGCGGAACCAGGATCGGACCAGAGAGACAAAGACGCCGCCGGTGAGCATGCCCAGGAAGTAGACCAGGATCACCAGAACGGACAGCGGCAGCGTCAGCCGCAAGGTCACAAAGTGAACGGTCACCGTGGGCAGGTTCTGAATCGTGAAGACCAGAACCATCGCGCTGACGAGAACGATCAGGGAAATGTAGACGTAGCGCATGAAGACCTCCTTGGTCATCCGGCCACCCAGCGCTAGTGGGGAGACCCCGGCACACGCGGTCTCAGATCCATATTTTCGAATCCCGAGGGGTGTGCCCCGATATGCCCCAACTGGGACGTTGCCAGATCGCGTGCACCACATGATAGCCCCCCAAGTCGTTGGGCGGGATCACGCAACCGGCGGCAGACGTCCGGCTCAGCTCCTCGGAGGAGGCGTTGCCGGTTGCGCCGGCTCCCAGCGAGAGGACAGCCAGGATGCAGAATAGTGAGAAAATACCAGCTTTCATCTCTTTCATGACCCGTCTCCTGCATGGCTCGAAGGGGGCTGCGTGGTGGCTGATTCACCGCCACGCGATGCCGATCCTGCCCACCGCTCGACCCGGTCGTGCGCATTACCTGCGGACGGCACGTTGAAAACGGGCGGGAAGACCCTTTTACAGCGTGCCGCTGGGCGGGGCGTCCCTGCCCCGCTTTGGCTCACTGACTACTCGCAGCCGGTTGGAGTACCAGGCCCGTCGCGTCGACACTGTTCACGCCGCGCAACTGTTCGGCCAGTTCGATCGCCAGCTCACGCTCCGCTTCGCTGTCGACGTGACCGCTCAGTGAGACGACACCGTCTTCGGTGGTCACCGAGATGTCCATTCCGGAAACGCCCCTCGACCACATGAAGGTGGATTTCACCTTGGTGGTGATCCAGCCGTCGGTGATGTAGTCCCCGGTATCCCCTGCTACCTCGCGCGTCTTGTCCACAGCGGTATCGACCGCACCCGGCTCTTCGGCTGAGCCCGGTGCCTTGACCTCCAGCTGGTTGTCCACCGCGACGACGCCTCGGGTGTCGGCGGCCAGTCGACCCGCCTCATTCCTGGCATCCTGAGATTCAGCGGTTCCCTTCAGCGTGACCTTTCCGGACTCTGTACTCACCTCGGTGGCGAGTCCATCCGCGTGCCGGGTCCAAACCAGCTTGGATTTGACCGCCGCAGTGATCGTGGCATCGGTGATTCGATCGCCGAAAGTGGGGGTATCCGCTGACTCCGGACGAACGTAGTCCCCGTCGATCACGAGTTGGTTGTCCACTTCCGTGACACCGTCCACGTTCAATGCGAACTGCTCCGCCAATTCCTTGTTGATGTCTTCCGATACGGTTCCAGTCAAGGTGGCCTTGCCTTCCTGCACCGACACCGTGATGTCGTAGGTTTCCAGATGCGGAGTCAGGGCATAGGTCGTCGAGATCTGCGCCTCCAGGCGGGCGTCATTGACGTAGGTCGAACTTGATTCTTCCGCAATGGCACCGCCCGTGGCGCCCAATGCGAGTGCGACGCCCGAAGCGATGATCAGTTTCCGAAATTTCGTGTTCATGGTGTTTCTCCAACAGGTAAGCGTGAAGTGGCGGACGCGGGCGCTAACACAGTTGGCCCAGGTACCGAAATGCGATCCCGATCACACGCGGCACAACCCTGGCGGGAATACGGATTCCGCATGGCGCCCGGACTTTCTCCGTGTGATCGCAGGAACCACACTAGCCGGTCGACGGACGGGAGTCGGTTCGCTTGCGAACATACCGGGACGGCGCAGCACCGAGAGGGGCGGTGGAAGGAGGATGGCGCT
>SLNI01000274.1 GCA_007133115.1 Thioalkalivibrio sp.
ACGTCTGGGGGCGTCGAGCCCATTCGGCGCCGAGGGTCTGACACCCTCGACACTGGCGCGCTACCGCTACGCCTTCGGTATGGAGCGCTTCGCCGATCCGTATCTGTTGGCCAGCCACCCCGATCGGCGCGCGGCTCTGGCGGTGCTGGACGCCAATCTCGAAGCGGGCAAGGGCGGCGTTCGCGAGATCTACAGGGTGGAGATCCCGGAGCAGGACGCGACTCTGATCGGTGTCTCGATCCGTGAGGATGCGGGCGCGGATCGGGACGCGTCGGATGTGTACAAGCGGGCCACGGTGGACGTCCGGGATCCTCGCCACACGGCCTATTTTCCCTACGAGATCCTGGTCCGCGGCGGGGAGGTCGAGGCGCTGCACATGCGTTTCCGAATGGCCCTGCATTTCCCCGATCTGAGCATGATGGGGGACAACAGCTTCATCCAGCTGCGTCGCTCGCCGGCTGCGGTCGAGCAGGCTCTGAAGCACGCGGCAGGGGGCTGAATTCGATGCCGTTTACGCCGTCGCCTGCAACCCAGGCGCGCTGCTTCGGGTCTAATCGGCACGCGGCACGTGTCGGGAGGAAATCATGACGGATATGGTGTCCAGGCTGCAGTCCATCCATCGGCGTCTCGGGGAGCTGCGCGCGTTTCTGGACGGCGCGGGGCAGCAGGAGCCGGCGGAGCGCATTCGGGCGTTGCAGGACGAAATCGATGCCCTGAAGCGCGATGCGGATGCGGAGGCGGCTCCGACTCCAGCGGCCGCCCAGCGCCGGGTGCGTGCGGCCTCCGTGGTACAGCGCTGCCCCCGCTGCACCATCCGCAGCCTGCGCCGGGTGGAAGGTAACACCCAGCCGGCACAATCGGTTTCCGATGGCAGTGATGGTCTCTGGCGCTGCGCCAGCTGCGGGTACGAGGTCTGGATGCCCGAAGCCTGACTGCGCCGACTACCCCGTGTGATTCAGACTATTAAACGGCCGGGAGGGTGCTTTTGTATCCTCCGGGTTTTCCGGAAGCATTGGGTGCGTTCATGAAATCTCTCAAGGTCACCAACATCGGTGAGATCCGCAACGAACTCAACAAGTACAAGCGGGGCAAGAAGTTCGATATTCACCAGTTCAATCAGGTCGCACGGCTGGCCTGGCTTGGGCGCGTCGTGATGCAGCCGCTGGATCCGCAGGACGCCGACACCCGCTCCTTCCTGATCTTCATCCAGGAACCGGACGAGCTGGCCGCGCATTTTCTCAACACCGACCAGGAACTGACCGGGGCCATGCACATCGTCGACGGCGAGCAGGCCGAGGCCCTGATCCAGGTGCTGCGTGGTGGCGTCGAAGAGCGCGCCAAGCTGTACGAGGATCTCTCCCGAAGCGATTTCTACTTCCGCTATTTCTATCGCCCGGAGGCCGGAGAAGCCTCCGCGCCAGCCTCTGCGGAAACGCCACAGGGTGGCAGCGAGGACTGACTTCTTGAGCGAGCCGGTAGCACCTGTCTGGCTGGACGCAGGAAGCGTTCCCGCCGAAACGATGCATGCTCTGTATGCCGGGATGGCGGCCTGTACCCGCGAGGAAGACCCGATGCGCGTGCTGTGGGCGGTCAGCCGGCAGGCGCATGTCAGCGTGGGAGCCTCCCAGAACGCAGCGCTGGACCTCGATCTCGCAGGTTGCGCCTGCCAGGATATTCCGGTCGTTCGACGGCCGTTGGGTGGCGGCGCGGTCTGGATTGAAGCCGAGCAGCCCTGCTTCTTTCTGGTGTTGCCACGTCAGGTTCTGGCCCGCGGCCACCGGCACCTGTTTTCACTGGGCATGGGACTTGCCGTTGCGGTGCTCCGCCAGCTGGGTCTGGGCGCTGTCGAGATGCGCAGCCAGGACATCTGGGTTCGGGGACGCAAAATCATGGGTACCGGCGCGGCGACCCTCGAAAACGGCTGTGTGTTCGGGGCGAGCTTCCTGCGTTGTTTTCCCGCTGAACGCTTTCTGGACTGCCTTCATGAGCCCAGCGAAGGCTACCGGGATTGGGTGCTCCCGGCGCTGCGTGAGGGTGTCACCGATTGTGCTCGGGAACTGGCAGCCGCGCCGGACAATGAGGCTTTCCGTAGCGCATTGTGGTCCGCCCTTCAGCAGCGTTTCGGCGTGGCGCCCCGGGCCGTGCCATTGGCGCCAGACGACCAGGCGGCATGGATCGAACGGGGCCTTGAGGAAATCGAGGATCTGGAACAGGCGGATACCCACTCCGCCGTGCCGTCCGGCATCCGGATCAACCGCGCGAACCACGTTTTCGAGACCCGGTCGCGTTGCGGGCGCCTGCGGCTCCATGTGGCGGGAACCCAGATTCGCCGTATCTGGTGCGAGGAACCGCGGATCGACAGCGTGCTGCAGGAGAATGTGATCGGGCTTGCGCCGGAACGCCTGGTGCTGCGGGCGAATCTCGGGGGGCGGCTCGAGCCCGCGCTGGTCGATGAAATCAGTTGCCGAATCGATCGATTGTACCGGGGGATCCGCACACCCTAGTGGCCCATGCGCGGGATGTCCCCCGAAATCCTCGCGAGAACCGCTTTCACATCGAGGAACGTCCATGTCCGAACCGTCCATCGCCCGCCGGCTGGAGCGCCGAATCATCCTGATGACCCGGGATGCCGACATGATCCGGAAGGTGGAGG
>SLNI01000037.1 GCA_007133115.1 Thioalkalivibrio sp.
GATCGCCGAGGTCGAGCGCCCGCTTCTGGCCTGCGTGCTGGAACACTGCGCCGGAAACCAAACCCGGGCGGCAAATCTTCTGGGCCTGAATCGCGCCACGCTGCGCAAGAAACTCCGGGAACACGAACTGCTCTGAGCGGCGCAATCGCGGGCTCCGCGGCTTTACGGTTCAGGGCTCAGGCCGGCGGCACCCAGTCGAGACCCTTCCGAACCTCAGCGTGAAGCTCCGGACTGGCTGCAGCGAGGGCGTCACGGGTGTGCAGCGTCAGCGCGTTTCCCGAGAGGTCGGTGAACATTCCGCCCGCCTCCCGCACGATCACCGCCAGGGCCGCGACATCGAGGATGTTCGCGTCCGATTCCACAACCACGTCGATGCTGCCCTGGGCCAGAAGGTGATAGTGGTAAAAATCCCCGTACCCCCGGATGCGATTCACCCGGGCGACAATGGCGCCGAGCGCCGCCCATTGTGGGCTTAGGGCCAGGGACTTCAGGTTTCCGGTCGACAGCGTGGCGGCCTCCAACCCAACGGTGTCGGCGACCCGGATGGGATTCCCATTCAGAAACGCGCCGGATCCCGTCTCCGCCCAGGCCCGCTGGTCGAACATCGGCGCGTTCGACAGCCCCAGGATGAGTTCACCCCGACGCATCAGCGCAATCTGGGTCGAGAAGAACGGATACCGCCGCACGAAGCTCTTGGTGCCATCGATCGGATCGATGAGCCAGACGTATTCGGCGTCGATATCGGACTGACCGGTTTCCTCGCCGAAGAAGCCGTGATCGGGAAAACGTTCGCGGATGACCTCCCGGATCGCCTGCTCGCTCTCGACATCGGCACGCGTGACGGGAGTGGCATCCGCCTTCAGCTCCACCGCGACACCGGCCTTGTAATAATGGCGGATCACATCGGCCGCTGCATCGGCGGCCGCCTGCGCCGCATCCATAAAGGGGCTGGTGGTCATCTGCGGGATTCCTCGGGCAAAGCAGCCAGTGTAAAGCCTGACCGGGCGCCTCGCACACAGTGCGACCTGCAATACAACCAGTCGAGGAGACCGGCGCGTCAGGAACCGCGGTTCGCAAAGTCCATTCGCCATCCGCGCTCGGGGTCACGGCGGATACGCGTGAGGCTCGCATAGTCGCAGCGGAGCCGGTGGAAAGCTTCGTCAGGGATCTGGAGCACCCACCCCACAGCCGCCCGGATCACCCCGGCATGCGCAACGACCAGAAGATGCTCCATTTCGGGGCCACCGCAACGTTCCGTCAGTACGTCCTGAACCCGCGCCCGGAAGGCACCCAAAGGTTCTGCGCCCGGCGGACGCCCGGCTGCGGGGTCGGCGAGAAAGGCGCGATACTCCGAGGCCCGTTCCCTCCGGACCACATCCGGTGCCAGACCCTCCCACGCTCCGAAGCCGATTTCCCGCAGGTCCCGAACCACGTTCAGTGGCAACTGCCGTTGTTCACAAACGGCCTGCGCGAACGCCCGACAGCGCTGCAACGGCGAAGACAGCACCGCATCCCAGGGCCACGGTTCCGGCAATTCGCCGACCGCACGCCACATCTGGCGCCAACCCCAGTCGCTGAGAGGGTCATCGATGCCATGACCGCGATAGCGCACGCCCCCGCTCGGTTCACCGTGCCGCAGCAGGTCGACGATCAACCCCGGGTCTCCGACCCCAAAAGCGATGCCAGCCGATGCCAGTCGAAACCAGGCCCCGGGTCAGTCTTGCGACCGGGGGCGATATCGGAATGACCGGCGATGGCGTCCTCGTCCAGGAGCGGAAACCGACTCCTCAGCCAACGGATCAGGCGCTCCAGAGACGCGTACTGCCACTCGGTGAACGGTCGTTCGTCGCAGCCCTCGAGTTCGATACCGATCGAGAAATCGTTGCAGCGGGATCGCCCCCGCCAGCTGGAAGGGCCCGCGTGCCAGGCCCTTGCCGTGAACGGAACGTACTGCACCGCGGAGCCATCGCGCGCGATCACCACGTGGGCCGAAACCCGAAGGTCGGCGATCGACTCGAAGTAAGGATGTTCGCGCCGATCCAGGGTGTTCAGAAACAGCTGCTCGATATGGGGGCCACCGAACTCGCAGGGAGGCAGGCTGATCGCGTGAATGACGATCAGCTGGAGCTGCGTGTCCTCCGGCCGCAGATCGAAGTTCGGGCTGATGACCCTTCGGGCCTCCGGCCACCAATCGGCCGGCGACGGCGGGGATGTCCCGTCAGACGGAATATGCACTCAATCCGCTTTGTTGCGATCGGCCGCGCGCTCGATCGCTTCTCCGCCTTTCTGAATATCCTTGCCCAGGCCTTCCACCGTGCTGCAACCGCCGAGCGCGGACAGGCCTAGGGCCATGGCCCCGAAAAGAACCACGAGAGCGAAAGAATTACGGTGCATCACTGTCTCCAATCGGGATCATCCCGGTTCAGGTTCCAATACTGCTGCATGACTGCGATCAGGAAGGGCTCGGGGACACACTGATTCCGGCCACCTCGGCCATGGAATCCGTCCGGAGTCCAGGGGACGCGAATCCCGCGAGGTATGATAAAAGATTCCCCCGCCGTCCACGAACCCCCGGCCGCACCAGGAGCGCCTCCTTCCACGTGCCTGAACTGAACCCCCAGCAACGGACCGCCGTGAC
>SLNI01000085.1 GCA_007133115.1 Thioalkalivibrio sp.
AAATTCGTGTGGGTGCCGACAGCCGACTCGATGGCACCCTGGTCGCGGATTTCGAGAAGGAATACGGCGTATTCGTGATCGGCCTCGATGACGGCGACGAAGTTCGGATCGAACCCCCCCGTGGCGCCGAAATCGCTGGCGGCGGCCAGCTCGCGATCCTCGGACCCATCGAGCAGATCGAAACCGCCAGTGACCGGGACCATCTCGAACTCCGCGACCGCCTCGACAAGTTTGCCCGCAGCATGTCACCCCGGCATGCAGGCATCGCGGAACTGATCATCCCACCGGGGTCGTCGCTCATCGGGGAGAGCATCGGGGACCTGCAAATGCGGCGGAGCTACGGCCTGACGGTACTCCGGATCCAGCGTGGGGACGACCTCCTTCGCGAAGACCTCGGTAACGTCGAGTTCAAGGCAGGCGACACGCTGGTCGTGCATACGCGCTGGGAACGCCTGATGGATCTCGAGGACGATCGGGATTTCATCGTGATGACCAGCCGCTACCCAAAACCGAAAAGGACCGAGGCGCCGTGCAAGCTCTGGCATGCCGTCGCGTCGCTGGCGCTGGCCCTCGGGCTCGTCCTCTTCGCGGACCTGCCGCTGGCACTGGCACTACTGGGGGGCGCGCTCGGGATGGTGCTTTCCGGGGTGCTGAGCATGGACGACGCGTATCGCGCGGTGAGCTGGAAAACGGTTTTCCTGCTGGCCGGCCTCATCCCCCTGGGACTTGCGGCCCAGCAGTCGGGGGCGGCCGAGTGGATTGCGGTCAACGGCATGCAGACGATGGGCGACGTCCCTGTCTGGATGATGCAGGCGGCCCTTTTCCTGCTCGTCACGTTTTTCACGCTGTTCATTTCCAACGTCGGCGCCACCGTATTGCTGGTACCGCTGTCGGTGAGCTTCGCGATGGTCGCGCAATCCAACGGGGTCGATGCCGATCCGCGGGTCTTCGCACTGATCGTCGCCATCGCGGCATCCAACGCGTTCCTGCTTCCGACCCACCAGGTCAATGCGCTCGTCCTCGAACCAGGCGGATACCGCGTGGTCGATTTTCTTCGCGCCGGAGGTCTGCTCACACTCTTCTATCTCGTGATCGCGTTGCTGGTGATCAACGTGCTGTTCTGAGTCGGCGCGGACCGGAAAACGGGATCCACAACCGCCTGCTTCGATTCTCTACCCAGCCCGCGGGTAGTGAACCATACTCGAATCAGGCGGCCTATCTAGGTAGGGTGAAGCCGTAAATCCACAAATCCGGCGCGACGAGCGGAGTTCGGGGCGACCCATTCGGTCGGCCTGTTTCGTAAACAGACGGCGCCAGAAAGGCCTGAACGCTGATCGCCTCGGGACCGGACCCGAACTGCCCGCAGGCCTACCGGCGTCACCCTTCACAACACGCAAGAGGAGACACCCGTCATGATTCAGGGAATCAAGAAAGGCGCGGCCCTGGCCATCAACAAGTCCGCAGTGGTGAACGACCCGAGTTCGTTCGAGAAGATGTCGAAAATCGGACCGAAGGTCTGCCTGACCACGGCCAACGAGCCCGGCTTTCTGGGCTTCCATGCGTTTCTGCAAACCGGAACGCACCCGCTGGCCGGGCGCTACGGCGCCGCACAGGTGGTGACTGCGGACAGTCTGGAGGCGGTCATGGAGTCGCCCACCAATCTGAGGCTCAATCCGCTCAACCTCTGGCAGTACACGGTCTGGGAGAACGCCGAGGCGCATGAACGCATGCACTACGAACAGTTCGACCGGATCTTCGAGCTTTGTGGCGGGTGCCTCGATATGGTCGTCGATGGTCCCAGCGAACCGGTCTACACCATCGTAGAGGCTGATATGCCTCGACTGGTCGGGCTCACGGATGTCCCGCAGTTGATGGGCGCCGCATTCGCGCAGCAGAAACCGGTCCCGAAGGTCCGCCTGGCGATGAAACGACTGGTCGCGCTCGGGGAGCATTTCGTGATGGAGGGCAAGGAGGAAGCGTTCCTCGAAGGCACCCTCCGCACTCTGGAAAAACTGCAGGAGAGCGCGCCCGGCATGATCGGCTGGATGATTCTCGAAAAGCAGGGCGAGTCGGCCCTGAGCACCTTCCAGCTGTCGCCGCCGGCCTTCTGGGAATCGATGCAGACGCTTGGTGCCAACCCTCCGAAGTCGCGTCAAACCAACTACGGGGAATTCGGCAAGGACTACACGGGGCCACCGATCCCGAGCAGCGGGCCAAAGGAATACCTGGTGCACATGGAATGGGAGAGTCCCGACACCCT
This sequence comes from Thioalkalivibrio sp., assembly GCA_007133115.1. Lineage (GTDB taxonomy): Bacteria > Pseudomonadota > Gammaproteobacteria > Ectothiorhodospirales > Ectothiorhodospiraceae > Thioalkalivibrio. The sequence goes on from SLNI01000085.1 coordinate 2,261, forward strand.
GACCTTCGGCCTGGCGCTGACCGGCGTGAACCCGGTGCTCAGAAAGATCCATGACGAAGGCGTACTGGCGCACCTGGCCCGCCTGCCACCCTACTATCGGGTATTCGCCCCGATGATGGAGGACATGGTCTTCTTCCACTGAAACCGGGGTGCGACACCCGCTGTCATACCCGGCACACGCCGGGACACTCTAGATCCTCTTTTCTCATCGGCGGACCACGATGACAACGCCCGAATACTGGGAACGCGCCTGCGCTGAACTCGCGGCCAACGATCCAGTGATGGCCACTCTGATTGCGCGGTACCCGGGCGTGGCGCTGACCACCCGCGGCGATCCGTTCCACACGCTGGCGCGCGCGATCGTGGGCCAGCAGAT
>SLNI01000108.1 GCA_007133115.1 Thioalkalivibrio sp.
GAGAAGCCCATCAGCAGCATCAGCAGGAAGGTGCCGATCAACGCCAGTGGGATGGCAACGGCCGGAATGACGACACTGCGCAGCGAGCCGAGGAACAGGTAGATGACCACGAGCACGATGCCCAACGCCAGAACGAGTGTCACGATGACTTCCTCGATCGCACTCTCGATGTATTCGGTCGAGTCGTAGACGATCGACGCGTTCAGGCCTTCCGGCAATTGCGGCTGCACTCGCTGTTCGAACACGCTGCGCACTTCGGCAATCACGTCCAGTGCATTGGCGTCGGGGGAGAGTTCGATACCGACGAAGGTCGCGCTCTGTCCGTTGAAGCGCACCGATACGTCGTAGTTCTCCGAACCGAGTTCCACGCTGCCGACATCCCGCAGGCGTACCAGGGACTGCGCTTCCTCGCGCAGGATCAACTGTTCGAATTCTTCGGGCCGCGACAGATCCGTCGCCGCGGTCAGATCGATGGCGACCATCTGGCCGCGGGTGCGGCCAACCGCACTCAGCACGTTGTTCGCCAGCAACGCGGCGCGCACATCCCGCCCGGTCACGCCGTGCGCGGCCATGCGGTCGGAATCCAGCCAGATCCGCATGGCGAAGGTTTCCCCACCCAGGATCTCCGCGCGCTGTACGCCGGCGATGGTGGACAGCTCGGGCTCCACCACTCGGGTCAGGTAATCCGTGATCTGGTTGGTCGCCAGACGGTCGGAGTAGAACGACAGGTACATCGCGGCGATGCTCTCGCCCACCGACAACGCGACCACGGGATCTTCCGCCTCCGAGGGCAGGTCGCTGCGCACCTTGTTGACCTGCGCCGCAATCTGCGTCAGGGCCGCGTTCGGATCATGGTCCAGGCGGAGGTGGGCCTGGATCACGCTGAATCCCGGGATGCTATTGGACACCAGATAATCGATGCCCTCGGCAGCCGCGACCTCGCGTTCCAGCGGCGTCGTCACGAAACCCTGGATCAGATTCGCGTCGGCGCCGATGTATGCGGTGCTGATGGTGACCACCGCGTTCTTGACCTCGGGAAACTGGCGTACGTTGAGATCAACGATGGCCCGCAGTCCGAACACCACGATGAACAGGCTGACCACAATGGCCAGCACGGGTTTTTGAATGAAAAGGTCCGTGAAGCGCATGGGTGGGTTTCCGGTCAGTGCGTCAGGCGTTACCGGGACGCGGGTCCGGGTCCTCGCTCGGTTGCGCCTCGTCGGTAATCTGGACCGGGGCTTCATTCTGCAGCTTCAGCAGACCGCTGCTGGCGACACGCTCTCCAGGCTCCAGGCCATCGATCACCCGGATCAGGTCACCCCTGCGTTCACCCGTCTGCACGAAGCGTTCGCGCACCCGAAGCGTATCACCATCTTCATAAATAACAAAAACGGAGTTACCGAAAGTATTGAAACGAATGGATGTCTGCGGCAGGACGATTACGTCTTCGGGTTCCCCGATCACGAGTTCCACCCGCGCAAACTGCCCGGGCCGAAGCCGCTTGTCGGCATTGTCCACCCGCGCCTGTACCTCGAAGCTGCGGGATGCGGCGCGCACACGGGGTTCGATTGTGCTGATCGTCCCCTGAAAACGTTCGGTGTCGGCATCGACCTCGAGGGTGACCGTCTGGCCGCGGCGAACCTGACCCAGGCGCCGCTCGGGCAGGGTGAAATTGAGATAGATGGGGTCCAGCGATTCGAGTGCCACGACGCCGTCGCCGGGCGAGAGGTATTGTCCGAGATTGACCCGGCGGATGCCAAGCACGCCGTCGAACGGCGCCCGAAGGGTCTTCTGGTTGATGCGCGCCTGTTGCGCCTGCACCGCCGCGCGTGCCTGTTCGGCCTCGCTCTGCCGCCTCTGGACCTCGGCCTCGGAGATATTCCGCTCGCGGGCGAGCTGGCGCGCACGCTCGAGTTCCTGCTCCGCCAGTCGAGCAGCGGCCCGCAGGCTGCCGAGTTCGGCCTCCGAGGTTTCGCTGTCGAGGCGCAGCAGGGCCGTGCCGGCCATGACCTCCGATCCGGGTTCGAACAGGATCTCCCGGACGATGCCGCCAACCTCGGTGCTCAGTATTGTGCCCTGGACCGCTTCGAGGGTCCCGACCGCGCGGATTTCGGCCGCCCAGCGGTCCGTGCGGGCCTCGGTCGCGGTGATCGTGGCGGTCGGGAGCGGCATGGTGTCGAAGAATGCGCTGATCTGGCCATCGATGAACCACTTGAATCCGAAGATCCCGCCGAAGACCAGGGATACGCCGAGCAGCATCAGAATAAAGCGCTTGGACATGGGGGTGTTCCAAAGGGGCCGGGCAGTGTGGCCCGTCAGGGGCCGACCTGTGGAGCCCGATTGTACGCTCCCATATCGGTTTTTCACCGCAAGCCTCTGGTGGGTGTCCTGGCCGCTAGGACCCGGACCCTCCCCTTGTGCTAGCATTAGCATTTAGTGAAATACTAAAATGCACAGGAATGGGTTCCCGCCCGACTTTTGAAGAACGATTCGAGGAGCAAGGGCACATGCCGAAGGGGACGCTCGAACAGTGGCGCATGCTCAAGGCGGTGGTGGACGCCGGGGGGTTCGCAAAGGCGGCGACTCTGGTGCACAAGAGCCCTTCGAGCATCAATCATGCCGTCCAGAAGCTC
>SLNI01000043.1 GCA_007133115.1 Thioalkalivibrio sp.
AGGTCGGTCAGCGAGGCATGGTCCTGGCTCGCAACGCGGCTCCGCTGTTCGAAGCGCCACCCGGAGCCCGTGGCTTGTGCCAGCGCCAGCAGGGTCTTGGTACCCCCGACATCTGCGACGGCGATTCTCATCGGGGTTCGGCGCCCGCAGGTTTCCTGGCACCGGTCGCGGGGGAAACGGGCCCTGTCTCTCGGGCTCCGTAGACGGTCTGGGCCAGCCGGATGAACGCGGGTACATCCAGCTGTTCAGGCCGCAGCCCGCCGTCGATTTCCGAAGCCGCGAGTTCGTCCGGAGACAACAGCCCCGCGAGCGCACGTCGCAGCGTCTTGCGACGGTTGGAAAAGGCCTGGTTCACGATCTGGCGGAAAACGCCCGTGAGTTCGTCCGGGACACGGGGTTCGTCCAGCGGTTCGATGCGCACCACCGCGGATTCCACCTTGGGCGCCGGTCGGAACGCGCCGGGACCGACCGTGAACAGTTGGCGCGCCCGCGCGCGCGCTCCGAGCATCACGGTCAACCGCCCATAACGCTTGCTGCCCGCCTGGGCGGCCAGGCGTTCGACGACCTCCTTCTGCAACAGGAAATGCATGTCCCGGATCGCCCAGGCCTGGTCGAGCAGGTGAAAGAGCAGTGGGGTGGAGATGTTGTAGGGCAGGTTGCCAACCACCCGCAAACGGTGCGGGTCCGGCGTGCGTGCGGCGAAGTCGAAGGCCAGGGCATCGGCCGCGTGGATGGTGAGCCGATCCGGAGGCGCCAGGCGCTCGAGCCCCGGGATCAGATCGCGATCCAGTTCCACGACCTCGAGGTGGTGCACCCGATCGAGCAGCGGCAGGGTCAGGGCCCCGCGGCCCGGTCCGATCTCGATCAGGGTGTCTTCCGGTCGCGGATCAATCGCGGCGACGATTCTTGCGAGGACGGCGGGATCGTGCAGGAAATTCTGTCCAAAGCGCCTGCGTGGTGCGAGTGCCGCAGTCACAAATCGGCCCACGCCGGCGTCGCGGGATCCTCGGGGTCGAGGTGGAGACGCGAATCGATCCGCTCCAGCGCCAGCGCTTCGGCCGCCTGGAAGCTCCCTGGGTCCGCCATGCCGGTGCCCGCCAGATCGAGGGCCGTGCCGTGATCGACCGAAGTGCGGATGAACGGCAGGCCAAGCGTTACGTTCACGGCCTGTCCGAATCCCGCGTGCTTGAGGACCGGAAGGCCCTGATCGTGGTACATGGCCAGGACCGCGTCGGCTCCGGCCAGGACGCGTGGGGTAAACGCGGTGTCGGCGGGCAGGGGTCCGCGAAGGTCCATGCCTCGTGCGCGAAGTTTTTGCAGTGCCGGGGCGATCACGGCATCGTCTTCGCTTCCGAGCACGCCCTGTTCGCCCGCATGCGGGTTCAGGCCACAGACGGAGATTCTCGGGTTCGGGATGCCGAAATCGTGGCGCAGGCCGTCGTGCAGAATCTCCAGAATCTCGAGCAGTAGAGTCTCGGTAATGGCATCGGCGACGTCGCGCAGTGGGAGGTGCGTGGTGGCCAGCGCCACCCGCAGGGTTCCGGCTACGAGCAGCATCACGGGCCGAACCCCGCCCGCGCGTGCCGCCAGCCATTCGGTGTGACCGGTGAAGGCATGCCCCGCCTCGTTGATCACACCCTTGTGCACGGGGCCGGTCACCATGGCGTCGAAGGTGCCCGCGAGGCACCCGGATGCCGCGGCCTCGAGCATCGACAGCACGTGGTCGGCGTTGGCCGGATCGAGGCGCCCGGGAATCACCGGAGCGAGCGTCGGAATTGCAAGTACCTCGAGACGACCCGCGGGGCTGGGTTCCACACGGGCGTCCGGGTGGTAGGTGCGCAGTTCGAGGGGCAATCCCAGAAGACGGGCGCGCTCCTCGAGAACCTGGGGATCAGCGATCACGATGCGCTGGGCGCGGCACGGCAACTGCGCCATCTGCACCAGCAGATCGGGCCCGATACCGGCCGGTTCACCCGCCGTGAGGGCAATACGCGGAACGGATTGGGGCTGGAGCGGGCTGGATTCAGGGACGGACGGCATCGACCCGATATTCGATGAAGGCCTGGTCGCGCAGCCGTCGCAGCCAGAGTTCCGTTTCTTCCTCACGCTTGCGGTTCTGCAAAATTTCACGCGCCCGGGCACGAATGAGTTCACGTGAGGCATCGACCTGTCGACGTTCGAGAACCTCGATGATGTGCCATCCGAATGGGCTCTGTATCGGTTCGCTCACGGTACCGATGGGCAGACGGTCCATGGCCGCTTCGAAATCCGGCACGGTCTCCCCCGCGCTCAGCCAGCCGAGTTCGCCGCCGCGCGAGGCCGAGCCCGTGTCGGCCGAGTGAGCGCGGGCGAGGTCGGCGAAGGGGGCTCCGTCCCGGATGCGGCGGTAGAGCAGATCGGCTTGATCCCGGGCTTCGCGTTCACTGCGAATCTGGTCCGGGCTGATCAGGATGTGCCGGGCGCGGGTCTGTGCAACCTGCACCTGTTGGCCACCTTCACGGTCCACCAGCTTGAGGATGTGGAAGCCCCTCGGGGACCGGAGAACCTCGCTGATTTCACCCGGACGCATCAGCACGGCAGTGCGCGCAAACAACGTCGGCAGATCGCCGGAATTTCGCCAGCCGAGATCTC
>SLNI01000118.1 GCA_007133115.1 Thioalkalivibrio sp.
CGCAGGACCAACCTGCGCCGCGCGTTCGTGGTGGACGGTGATCTCTCTGGTCAGCGGGTTCTGCTCGTGGACGACGTGATGACTACGGGCACAACGCTGAACACGCTGGCCCGCGAGGTTCGCCGTGCCGGCGCCTCCTGGGTGGGTGCGGTGGCCCTCGCGCGGGCCTGAGCGCCATTGCATCGGGCCGGCCGCACTCCCGCCCATCCGTTGGGCTTTCAGCGAACGCGGGGTAGCCGCTCAGGTGCTCAGGAAAGTGTCGGCAACCATGCCGACCGCAACGACGAAACCCAGATAGTGGTTGTTGCGGAAGGCCCGGAAGCAGGCCTCCGGTTCACGCTCGAAGATCAGAAATTGCTGGTAGAACATCAGCATTGCGACCACCGCCAGCGCGCCGAGGTAAATGCCGCCGAAGCCGGCCTGTCGGCCCACGAAATAGAGCCCCAGCCACACCAGGCCCTGCAGGATGCCGGTGATCATCCGGTCCTGGTCGCCGAACAGGATGGCCGTCGAACGCACCCCGATCGCCAGATCGTGCTCCCGGTCCACCATGCCATAGAACGTGTCGTAGACGACGGTCCAGGTCAGCGTGGTCACGAAGAGAAGCCAGGCCAACGGCGGTGGAAACTCGTTGGTCACGGCGGTGAAGGCCATCGGAACGGCCCAGGCGAACGCGGCGCCCAGGTGGACCTGGGGTAGACTGTGGAAACGTTTCATGAAGGGGTAGGTCGTGGCGAGCACCACGGCGACCAGTGCGAAACCAACGGTCAGCGGATTGGTGAGCAGCACCAGCGCGAATGCGACCCCGGAGAGCAGCAGGAACACGACCACCGCTTCCCATGGCTGGATGCTGCCGCGCGCCAACGGTCGAGAACGGGTGCGTTCGACGTGGGGATCGATGTGACGATCCGCGAAGTCGTTGATCGCGCAGCCCGCGGAACGCATCAAGGTCACACCGGCGATGAAGATGAGCAGGATGGCCAGTGGTGGCCAGCCTTCGGCCGCGATCCAGAGGGCCCAGAGCGTGGGCCAAAGCAGAAGGTAGATGCCGATCGGGCGATCCAGCCGGATCAGGCGGGCATACTCGACTAGTCGCTCGCGGGGCGTCATCAGCGTGCCGGTTCGGGGCAGAGTTTCAAGCTTAGCTGAAGCCCGGAACCCGGGCGACCCGGTATCGGCGCTGGCACGTTCTTGACGGGTGTAGGGAAGGTCGTGATACTCAACCGTCATCTTGGGTATTCAAGGGAGACAGGCTTGATGAAGACGCTTCAATGGAGCCGCGCTGCACTTGCCGTCACGGCCGGGATCGCCCTCATGACCGGTTGCGCCACCAATCAGACCACCCTGGGCGGGGGTTCGACGATGGTGACTGGTTCCGGCGGTGGTGCCGGGGCACAGGGACAGAATCAGGAGCTTTTCCGTTGCGCGAGCCCCGTGGGCACAGCGGCACTGCTGGAGCCTGACTATCCCATTCATGCCAGTTTCGGACTGTCCAGCCCGGTGCCCCTGGTGCGGCTGCTGATGACCCAGAGCAATTGCTTCCGTGTCGTCGAACGGGGTGCGGCCAGCAGCGCATTGCAGCGTGAACGTGCAATGGCGGCGGGTGGGGACCTCCAGCGAGGCAGCGCGATGGGTGGCGGCCAGATGGCCGCGGCCGACTTCATCATCACCCCCAGCATCATCCACTCCGACTCCAATGCCGGCGGTTCCTTCGGCGGTCTTGGCGGTCTATTGCCCGGACGCGTCGGGGCCATCGCGGGGGGGATGCGGACGACCCAGCTGGAATCCCAGGTGATGCTCACCCTGGTCAATGTCCGTACCGGCGTGCAGGAAGCCGTGGCCGAGGGAAGTGCATCGAAGAGTGACATCGATTTCGGTGGAGGCGGTGTGATTGGCGTCGTCGCCGGGCTCGGTGGCGCCTACCAGAGCACCGATATCGGCAAGATCACTGCGGCCGCGTTTCTGGACGCGCACAACAAGCTGGCACAGCAGGTCGGTGCGATTCCGGTCGGTGCCGCGGCCATCGACAGCGCGGGTTACCTGACCTCCGCCACCGTGAATCTGCGGGGTGGGCCGAACGTCAACTCTCCGGTGCTCGGGTCCCTTCCCGCCGGTACGGCGGTCTCGCCCACGGGGACGCAGCAGGGGCCGTGGTGGCAGGTCGAGGCCTCTGGACGGACCGGCTGGGTCCATTCCGACTACATCACCCGCTGAGGGCGTCTTCCCTTAGGGTGGCAAGCACCGCCCGGGTATCCGGGCGCAGCCCGCGCCAGATGGCGAAAGCCTCTGCGGCCTGCTCGACCAGCATGCCGAGACCATCGGTCGCGCGGGTGACGCCCTGGCCCCGCGCCCAGGCGAGAAACGTCTCCGCGGGCGGCCCATAGACGAGATCGTAGGCCACCGCGTCGGTGGCCAGAAGAGCGTCCGGCAGTGCCAGCCGATCGGCTCCCAATCCAGCAGCGGTCGCGTTGATCAGCAGGTCGTAGGGACCCTCCGGGAGGATTTCCAACCCGCTGGCCTGAAGGCGGGTGGAAATCGCGAGGTCACCGAAGGACTGCACCAGGCCGTGGGCCCGTTCCGGGGTCCGGTTCGCGATGACGAGTCTCGACGGGGCGGTTCCGAGCAACGGCGCCAGTAGCCCTCGCGTCGCGCCGCCCGCGCCCAGGATCAGGATCCGCTGGCCACGCGGCTCGAAGCCCATGCGCTCGACCAGGTCGCGCATGAATCCCGCTCCGTCCGTATTGTCCCCGGTGAGCCTGCCATCGGCCTCCGCCCAAAGGGTGTTGACCGCCCCGGCCTGCTCCGCGCGCGCAGTGTGCAGATCCACCATTCGGAACGCTCGCTCCTTGAACGGCACGGTGACGTTCAGGCCGCGGAGTCCCGCCCGAAACCAGTCCCGTACCTGCGTCTCGAAACGTTCGGGATCGCCCAGCCGGCCCTCATAGAAGAGGCGCTGGTCCGTCTGAGCCGCAAACAGGGTGTGGATTCGAGGCGAGAGCGAATGGCCGATCGGGTTACCGACGACCGCGTAGCGGTCGGGACTCATCGATCCTCGTCTTCCCGCAACCATTCCGCGACGGTCCTTGCGTAGTACGTCAGAATGCCGTCGGCTCCAGCCCGCTTCATGCCGGTCAGTGCCTCGAGCACGCAGGCGCGTTCATGGATCCACCCGTTCTGTCCGGCGGCCTTGAACATCGCATACTCACCCGAGACCTGGTAGACGAAGGTCGGCCGGCGGAACCGCTCCTTGACCCGGTGCACGATATCCAGGTAAGGCATGCCCGGCTTGATCATCACCATGTCCGCGCCTTCGGCGAGGTCGAGAGCCACTTCGTGCAGGGCCTCGTCGCCATTGGCCGGGTCCATCTGGTAGGTTTCCTTGCTGCCCCGGCCGAGGTTGGTGGCCGAGCCCACGGCATCCCGGAACGGTCCGTAGAAGCTGGAGGCGTATTTCGCGGCGTAGGCGAGGATGCGCACGTGAACGTCCCCGCCAGCCTCCAGCGCCTGACGGACCGCACCGACCCTGCCATCCATCATGTCCGAGGGTGCGACAATATCCGTTCCCGCCTTGGCGTGTGAAAGCGCCTGGCGCACCAGGGCTTCGACGGTGATGTCGTTCAGGACGTATCCTTCGTCGTCGATGATGCCGTCCTGGCCGTGGGTCGTGAACGGGTCGAGTGCAACGTCGGTTATGATCCCCAGATCCGGGAACGCCTTCTTGAGTGCCCGCACCGCGCGTTGCGCCAGGCCATCGGGGTTCCAGGCCTCCGCGGCATCCAGGCTCTTCTTTTCCGCCGGCACCACCGGGAACAGCGCCAGCGCGGGAATGCCGAGCTCCACGCAGGCCCCGGCCTCCTGCAGCAGTTGGTCCAGGCTCAGGCGTTCCACTCCCGGCATCGACGCCACCGGTTCGCGCAGGCCCTCGCCTTCGCGAACGAAGACGGGATAGATCAGGTCATCGGTGGTCAGCCGGTTCTCGCGCATCATTCGGCGCGAAAAAGTGTCCCGGCGCATGCGCCGGGGCCGTACGCCCGGGTAGTTTCCAACGGCTGTGGTCATGTTCCTTCGATCCCCTCGCGCAGCCAGTCGCGCGGTTGTAGATAACGCTCGTAGAGCCGGGCCTCGGCTGAGCCGGGTTCCGGCTTCCAGTCGTATTCCCAGCGCACGAGGGGCGGCAGGGACATCAGGATGGACTCGGTGCGGCCCCCCGACTGCAGACCGAACAGGGTACCGCGGTCGTAGACCAGGTTGAACTCCACGTAGCGTCCGCGTCGGTACAGCTGGAACTGCCGCTCGCGCTCCCCGTGTGGAATATCGCGACGCCGCTCGACGATCGGGGCGTAGGCCTTCAGGTAATGCTCGCCGACGCTGCGCAGGTAGGCGAAGCAGGCCTCGAAGCCGTCCTCGTTCAGGTCATCGAAGAACAGGCCCCCGATCCCACGCGGTTCGTCACGATGCTTCAGGAAGAAGTACTCGTCGCACCATTGCTTGTGCGCTGCATATCGGTCGACTCCAAAGGGTCTGCAGGCCGCCTCTGCGGTCCGGTGCCAATGCACGCTGTCCTCGTCGAAACCATAATAGGGCGTAAGGTCGAAACCTCCACCGAACCACCAGATCGGCGCTTCGCCCGCTTTTTCGGCGACGAACACGCGCACGTTCATGTGCGACGTCGGCACGTACGGATTGCGGGGATGGATGACCAGGGAGACACCCGCGGCCTGGAACGAACGCCCGGCGAGTTCGGGACGGTGCGCGGTCGCGGAGCCCGGAAGTCCCGGACCCATCACGTGGGAGTAGTTCACGCCGGCCTGTTCGAAAACCGAACCCTCGCGCAGTACGCGTGACCGCCCACCACCACCGGCGGGACGTCTCCATGCGTCTTCACGAAACCGGCCCTCTCCGTCCAGGGCCTCGATGTCCGCGCAGATGCGATCCTGAAGACCCTCGAGGAAGGACAGTACGGGATCGAGGCGAAATCCGTCATCCGTCATCATCACGTCCTGTGTCGGTTATTCGTTGGTTGCCGGAAGCGCGTTGGCGGGGGCGCCGCGTACCCAGTTCCCGGAGACCACATCCCGGATGGTGCTGGGCTGGTCCAGTCCGCCGCAGGGGCGATCCAGGATCGCGTCCAGCTGGTTTGGGAATACGCTGATGACGCAGGCCGCGTCGCGGCACGGCGCTTCTCCGGACCGATTGGCGCTTGTGGAAACCAGCGCCGAACCCACGGCCGCGCAGAGGGCCCGTACGGTCGGGTCGGCCGAGACGCGGACCGCCAGCTGCGTGTGGTTCCCGCGAAGCCAGGGCGGGCAGCTGCCCCTTGCGGGCCACAGCCAGGTGTGCGGGCCGGGCCAGCTGGCTTCGGCACGAGCCTGCAGCCGCTCCGGGATCGGCTCCAGCCAGAAGGCGATGCGCGCGAGATCGTCGGTGACCAGGATCAGACCCTTGGCATTTTCGCGGCCCTTGATGTCCAGCACGCGCTCGCAGGCGGCCGCATCGGCCGGTCGGCAGCCGATGCCGAACACAGCCTCGGTCGGATAGGCCACCACGCCGCCGGCGCAGATGCGATCCGCAACAGCGCCGATGTCGGAGGACAGCAGGACCCGGCCGTTCGTGGCTTCGGCTGCCATGGGGCGGGGGTCAGTTTCCGGACACGGTGTCCGGGCGACTACCGGCTCGGCGGGCGGCGGAGGCCCCGGACGGCTCCCCGGCGCCTTTCGCAGTCTTCTTCGCGCCGGCTTTCTTCACGGCCGTCTTGGGGGCCGTCTTGGGCGATCCGGTGGCCTTCTTGCGGCTCGCACCGTTGCTTTCAGTCGAAGCTTTGCCCGTTTGGGATCTCGTGGTCTTGGTTCCGGTGGTGCGGCTCTTGGCGCCGCCCCTGGACGCTGATTTTTTGCCTCCGCGCGGCCGACGGTCCGGCGCGGCTGCGAGCAGGCCCTGGCATTCCTCCAGGGTCAGGCTGGCCGGCTCGCGATCCTTGGGGATCTTGGCGTTTTTCTTGCCGTCCGTGATGTAGGGGCCGTAGCGCCCGTTCAGAACTTCGATGCCTGCGTCCGGGAACGACTTGATGTACTTCTGTGCGTCCAGCGCCTTTTTCTCGGCGACGATCTCGAGCGCGCGGGGCAGCTCGATGCTCCAGACGTCGTCGTCCGGTCCCAGGGAGGCGAACTTGCGCCCGTATTTCACGTAGGGGCCGAAGCGCCCCACGTTGACCTGGACGGGTTCGCCGTCCGGGGTCTCGCCCAGATCGCGGGGTAGCCGGAACAGGGCCAGCGCCTCGTCCAGGGTGACCTGATCCATCTTCTGCCCGGGCAGAAGCCCGGCGAAGCGGGGTTTTTCTTCATCGTCCTTGGTGCCGATCTGGACGATGGGTCCATAGCGTCCCATGCGCACGCTGACGGGGCGGCCGCTTCCGGGGTCGAGGCCCAAGTCGCGGGACTGCACCGCCTCGGCGCGGCTGACACTGACTGCCTTGTCCTCGACCTGGGTGCTGAAATCCTTCCAGAAGCCCTCGAGGACCGGAATCCAGTCCTTCTCGCCGCGCGAGATCTCGTCCAGTTCGTCTTCCAGCTTCGCTGTAAAGTCGTAGTCCACGTACCGGGTGAAGTGCTGGGTGAGAAAGCTGTTCACGATGCGGCCGATGTCGGTCGGATGAAAGCGCTTGCCTTCCATTTCGACGTATTCGCGGGACTGCAGTGTCGAGATGATGCTGGCATAGGTCGATGGACGACCGATCCCGTATTCCTCGAGCGTCTTGACCAGACTGGCTTCGGTATACCGTGGGGGTGGTTCCGTGAAGTGCTGATCGGCGGCGATGTCCAGCAGATCCACGACCAGGCCCTGAGTCAGTTCCGGCAGGCGCCGTTCTTCTTCGTCCTCGGCAGCAGCGGCTTCATCCCGTCCCTCCTGGTACACCGCGATGAACCCGGCGTGACGCAGCGTCGAACCGGTTGCGCGGAAGCGGTGAGCGCTCCCGCCATCGTGTTTCCCCGGCACCAGGTCGGCGGCGACGGTGTCGAAGGTCGCTTGGACCATCTGGCAGGCGACGGTACGTTTCCAGATCAGTTCGTACAGTCGCGCCTGGTCGGAGGTCAGGCGCGGCCGGACTTCCTCGGGAAGGCGGCGGACGGACGTCGGCCGGATGGCCTCGTGCGCTTCCTGGGCATTCTTCGACTTGGTCTTGTACTGGCGCGGGCTCGGCGGAAGATTGTCGGCGCCGTAGCGGTCACTGATCAATCCACGGATCTCCGCAATCGCTTCGCCGGCCAGCGTCACCGAGTCGGTTCGCATGTAGCTGATCAGGCCGATCGCGCCGCTTCCCAGGTCGATGCCCTCGTAGAGTTGCTGTGCCACGCGCATGGTGCGGCTCGCGGTGAAACCCAGCTTGCGCGAGGCCTCCTGCTGCAGGGTCGAGGTCGTGAAGGGCGCGGCCGGATTACGCTTGCGCTGCTTCTTTTCGACCGACACCACGCACAGTTTCCCATCCGCGGCGTCCATCAGGCGCTTGCGCGCATCGCCGGCCAGCGCCTCGGAGTTCAGGTCGAACTGATCCAGCCGGTGGCCATCGAATTGTGCGAGCCGGGCCGTGAAGGCCTGTTCCCCGCTGCGGGCGGATGCGTCGATGGTCCAGTATTCGCGGGTCTCGAAGCGGTCGATCTCGTCTTCGCGCTCGCAGATCATGCGCAGCGCCGGACTCTGCACGCGGCCGGCGGAGAGTCCGCGCTTGATCTTGCGCCACAGCAGCGGCGACAGGTTGAAACCGACCAGATAGTCCAGCGCGCGTCGCGCCTGCTGGGCGTTGATCAGGTCCAGCGAGAGTTCACGCGGATGTGCGACCGCATCCTGGATCGCACGCTGGGTGATTTCGTGGAACACGACGCGCCGGACCGGGCGATCCCCCAGTAAACCGCGCTCGCGCAGGATTTCCAGAAGGTGCCAGGAAATCGCCTCCCCTTCGCGATCGGGGTCGGTTGCGAGAATCAGTTCATCGGCCGATTTCAGGGCCCGGGCGATCGCCTGCACCTGTTTCTCGTTGCACTCGATGACTTCGTAATTCATCCGGAAGCCGGTCTCCGGATCGACCGCGCCCTCCTTCGGAACGAGGTCGCGCACGTGCCCGTAGGAAGCCAGAACGGTGAAGTCCGGCCCCAGGTACTTGGCGATGGTCTTCGCCTTGGCGGGCGATTCCACGATGACCAGGTGATTGCTCATGCTGCTCAGGACCACTCCGTTTTTGTCCGGAACACGGGCGGCTCCTTCAATCAGGAGCCGTCAGCACTCCCGCAAGCCCATGGACTTGCGAAAATACCAGCCGCATGCGCCGGCGAGATTCAGTGCAGGAAATCTGCCATGGTGGGTGCGTTTTCTGCCATCACGACCTCTTCCAGTCTGGAATAGGCGATGCTGTCATCGGGCTGGTTGAACAGCACCATCAGCACGACCCACTTCAACTGGTCCAGATCGATGTCGTCGGTTTCGAGTTCCATGACGCGGTCGATCACCAACTCACGGGTGCCCGGCGTCAGCAACCCGTTCTGCTCCAGAAACACGAGGAACCCGCGTGCTTCGAGATCGAGCCGGGTCTGTTCCTCCAGGGTGTAGACGCGCTGGGCCGCTTCCGAACCGACGCGTGCCTCCACGGGCTGTTCGCTGACCAGCCGGTCGAGCCACTCGAGGGCACGGTCGATCTCGCGCGACGGAAATCCCGCCTCCTGCAGCCCTACCTCCAGATCCTCGCGGTCCGGCTCTCCGTCGGCCTCGTCATCCATGTAGTGCTCGAACAGGTACATCAAGACGTCCAGCACGTTTTCGGTCATGTTTCCGGGGGTCCTGCATCGAGGCGCTGGTAGCGCCCGTGGCTGAGTGCGGCCACGCGGCCGTTGAGTTCGAGTAAAACCAGAATGGAGGAAAGCGCTTCCACGGTCAATCCAGTGCGCTGCAGCAAATCCTCCATCGGCACGGGATCGAATCCCATTCGCTCGAGCACCTTCGCCTGCTCCGGGTCCATCCCGCTGGTATCGACGTCGGCGCAGATGGGGGTAGAGGGCGTTGCGCCGAGACCCAGCCACTGAGCGAGATCCTCCAGAATATCATCCGGAGATTCAACCAGTTGGGCGCCCTCCTGGATCAGGCGGTGGCAGCCTCGGCTGACCGGACTCAGGATGGATCCAGGGATCGCATACACGGACCGACCCTGCTCGGCGGCCAGTCGCGCGGTGATGAGGGATCCGCTGCGCAGCGCGGCTTCAACCACGAGTGTGCCCAGGGCAAGCCCGCTGATGACCCGGTTGCGCTGGGGAAAATGGCTGGGGCGCGCCAACGTTCCCACCGGCCAGAGCGACACGAGGAGCCCATGGTCGGCGATGCGGTGAGCCAGACGCCGGTGCCGGGCGGGGTAGACCCGGTCCGGCCCGGTCGCGACGACCGCGATGGTACGTCCATCCGCTGCCTCGAGCGCACCGCGATGGGCCGCGCCGTCGATCCCGAGCGCCAGGCCGCTGGTCACGGTCAGACCCGCCTGCGCGAGCGCGCGACCGAACTGTTCCGCGTGCCGCAGGCCCTGTGGTGTGGCCCCCCGACTGCCCACGACGGCGATCTGCGGGCGTTTGAGCAGGGTGGAGTTCCCCACCAGATAAAGAACGGGCGGGGGGTCAGGGAGTTCGGTCAACAGGGTTGGATAATCAGGGTCGTCGCGGGCCAGGATCCGGTGTCGGGGATCGCTCTCGCACCACAGGAGATCGGCTTCGACGCCTGCTTCGCGCTCACGCAATGCCTCGCCCTGGCCGGGTTCGCCCGGAACACCAGCGGCGGCCCAGTCTCTGGCGTTGGCCTGGAGCGCAGCCGATGGATTCCCGAAGCGCTCGATCAGCCGCGCGACGCGCCGGGGACCCAGCCCCGGCGTGTGCAGCAGGCGAAGCCAGTCTTCGGGAGGGCCGCTGGACCGTTCGCGAGGCCGCTCAGGGGTGTCGGACCTTGTACCCTTCACGGATCGGTCGGGTCGATTCGACGACCAGTGCGTAGGCCACCTTCTCGAAGGTACGGAAGACCATGATCTGCCCCACCTCCTCTTCCGGCAGTTCGATCATCAGTGCCGATCGATGGATGGGGTCGCGGGCGGTTCGGCCCGCTTCCCATGCCGCGAAGACCTGGCCGTTGTGCACACCTTCGCGAGTGCCTCGGTTGATGACTACCGCCTGCAGCGTACCGACCTGGGTGATGGCGTCGAACAGCAGGATCACGGTTCCCTCGGTTCCCTCCGGAGGACGGCTGATGTCGAAGAGGAGATCGGGGTCCGAATCGAAGCCGATCAGTCGATCGCCCCGGATCGCTTCCCGGTCGCTCCTGCGCAGGATGGCCGTGGCGATTTCACCGCTGCGAACGATTTCCGCTTCACCGATGGGAATGGTCGCTACACCGAGTTCTTCCCCGGTCTCCGGGTCGACGAGCATTTGGTCACGTCGCACGACGTGATAAAGATCGTATTGCCG
>SLNI01000105.1 GCA_007133115.1 Thioalkalivibrio sp.
CTCCTGCGATGATCGGGCTTCGATTGAAGCGCCTGCCACGGCAGGGCCAGAAGAGGACAGACAGCATCAGCTTCTTCAGCCTTCCACGAATGCGGTCGGTTCATTGGCCCATGACAACCATCTGGATATCGAAGCACATGAGCATGCGCGGTGGTTTGGACGAAAAGATCAACTCGAACCAAGCCGAACTCAGGAATTTCAGCCGGACACTGGCCGAAATCGAGTGGCTGCTGCTCGCGCTGGTGCTGGTCTACCTGGTTATCCTGGATGGGGGCGATTCAAGTTTCGAGATCACGATCGCCTCCGCGGTCTACGCCGTATTGGTCATCGGCTTTCGCTACCTCAACCTGTTCACCTCCGAGGCCCGCTGGAAACTCGCCGTCGAAACCATGGCGATGATCACGCTTACGGCGTTCGTCGTCTGGCATACCGGCAAGGCGGACAGCGTGATGGTGAACCTGTTCCTGCTTCCGATCGTCTTCGCCGCGCTGACCCTCGGCACGCTGCTGACCCTCGGCGTGGTGAGCCTGATCGCGGTGTTCTACCTGCTGGCTGCCTACGTGCAGCTGGGGGATGACTTCCTCACCTACATCACCTTCAGCAGCGTAATGCTGAAGCTGGCACCGCTGTTGCTCGTGGCCTACCTCACCGCGCTGCTCGCAGCGGACATGTCCGCGACCGGCATCTTTCTGCGCTACCTGTCCGAGACCGACTCCCTGACCGGTCTGCCCAACATGCGCGGATTCCGTTCGGCGATCGAGCGGGAACATGCCCGTGCCGAGCGGGAGCAAACTCATTTCACGGTGATGATGGTGGACGCCGACAACCTCAAGACCACGAACGACCGCTTTGGTCACGAGGCCGGCAACCGCCTGATCGTTCGCATGGTCGAGACCATGAAGCACGTGCTGCGGGGCTCGGACATCGTCGCGCGTTTCGGAGGCGATGAGTTCGTCGTATTGCTTCCCAACACCAGCGCGGCCACGGGCCGCGATGCGGCCGAACGCGTCCGCGCGGCCATTGCCGCCATGGGCTTCGCACCGAACGGCGGGACCATCGAGACCACCGTGAGCGTGGGCCTCGCGACCTTCCCAGGCGATTCGCAGGACATCGACGACCTGATGGGCCGCGCCGACCTGGCGATGTACGCGAGCAAGAAAGCCGGTCGCAACCGGGTCACCGCATACACGCACGAGACGATCGAAAACGCTGCTCCCGCCTGACGCGGGCGGTCGCCCTCCCCCCAGCTCCGCCCAAGCCATGCCGGCGTGCGACCATACCCGTCCGGGATCGACTCCCGGCCTATGTCAATCCCGATCCTGGCGCGTCGAAGCACCGGGAGAGAGAACGGTTCTGACCGTTGCCTTTCACCGCTGGGCCGCGGGTTAGCCCCTGACCGCAAAAGCCAGCGACGATCCCCGAACAAAGGGTGCGCCACGGAAACACACCTTGGCTGGCCTTTCGACCGGAAAAGGAAAGAGCCCGGGGACTCTGACGAGTCGCCGGGCTCTGATACAGCGTCTGCGGGCCCAGGGTCTGAATCAGCCCCCGAGCGATCCGCCGATCAACGGAACAGGCTGTTCCGCTCCACCTGAAGCATCATCGGGGCGAGCGGCGGGCAAAGCTCTTCGGTATCAATCACCGTCTCGCTGCCGATCTCGGGCATCTCGTCCCGCGCGATCTCGAGCGAAGTGAGCAGCTGACCGAGGCCCGCCAGCGCACGCGCCTTCGCGACCTCGTAGTCGAACTGAGCCTCGACGTAGGCGCGGCGTGCCTCGAAGAACTCGTTCTCGGTATCCAGCAGGTCGAGCAGCGTGCGTTGCCCGATGTTGAATTGCTGCAGATACGCGGTACGGACCCGATCGCTCGAGAGCTGGTACTGATCGAGATAGACAAGGCGTTCTTCCGCGACCTTGATGTCGTTGAAGGCGATCGCCACCGTCTGGCGGATATTGCGGCACACGTTCTCACGCTGATCCCTGGCCCGGTCGGACTCGGCGACGAACTGACCGATCCGCGCCTTATCCGCCAGACCCCGGAACAGGTTCAGGCGCAACACCAGCCCGATGGTGCTATCGGTCACCCAGCGTTCTGCATTGTCCTCGACAAAGGTGCTGGTCAGGGCGTTATCCCGGGCGACCTGGGCCCGGAAATCCA
This sequence comes from Thioalkalivibrio sp., assembly GCA_007133115.1. GTDB lineage: Bacteria > Pseudomonadota > Gammaproteobacteria > Ectothiorhodospirales > Ectothiorhodospiraceae > Thioalkalivibrio. Next base: position 2,158 of record SLNI01000105.1, read on the forward strand.
GCTGCGGGTGGTAGTAGGAGCGGCCCATGCGCACCTGCTCGTCGGCCGACATCACGTTCTCAAACGACGCGAACATCGCCGGGTTGGACGTCAAGGCTGTGCGAACCGCCTCGTCGACCGTCTCGGGGAGGGCATCGCCCGGCACCACGTCGATCATGTCGAAGTAATCCTCGGAAGGCATCCGCCCCACGATGCGCAGGAAGCGCGCACTCACGTCATGCAGGTTCGCGATCTCGGTGAGCAGGTTCGACTCCGCGAGCGCCACACGGCCCGTCGCCGTCTCCAGATCGGCGCCAGGGCCCACGCCCGTGCGGGCCAGATCCGCCACCTGGTCATAGATTTCACGGTGGGTGCGGTAGGTATCCTCCGCCAGTATCACCAGTTCGCGGTAGCGCTCCACGTCCGCATAGGCCCGAATGGCTTCCAACGCGGCCTGCTCGGCAGCTTCCAGCAACTCGTAGTAGCGCACCATC
>SLNI01000096.1 GCA_007133115.1 Thioalkalivibrio sp.
GACGCCGGGATTGGAATCCATGTCGAACGTCGAAACACCGTAGCGCAGGTGCCGCCACGTGGCCCGGGCTGCCCAGACCATCATGAACAACCCGACGATGGGGAAGACGAGGAAGACCAGCGCAATCCACTCCTCCTTTTCCACGGCCTCCCGAAGCAGCGGTAGCAGGAGCGCGGTCGAAAAGCCCGTCCAGACGATGGCAAACACCCAACGGGCGATCCAGTCCCCTTCCTTGTATCGGATCTGACCATCCGCCCAGTCCGCGCGCCAGAGCCACGGTTGGTCGGGGGACCGTGCCTGCCTTTGCTTCAGCTCCTTGCGCTTTCGGGTGAGGTACAGGAACGCGATGGGAACCCCAAAGAAGAACGCGCCTGATCCAAGCACGGGCAACAGAATCCACCAGCTCGTGCCACCCTGGGGGATGGCCCTGAACAAGTGGAAGAGGACGAAAAGGAAAATGCCGGCTGCCGGCACCAGAAATGCAATCAGGCATCCCTTGCCCACCGCGTTCGCGGAACGCGATGCGTCCTGATCGCTCGATTTGGAACGGAGATTCATCGCGCATGCCCCCAGAACGAAAAAGCCCACCGACAAGGGTGGGCCCAACCGAGTTTCCTGTTTGGTCGGGGCGAGAGGATTTGAACCTCCGACCACCTGCACCCCATGCAGGTGCGCTACCAGGCTGCGCTACGCCCCGAGACGCGCGAGTGTACCGGATTGGCAGGTCGCGGGGAAGAGTTACCTCCCCCGGTCGCGCATCGGTTCGAAGAACTAATGGCGAAGGATCTTCAGGATCCCCTCGAGTTCGCTGATGGTGTCCTGAATGACCTGCTGGCTCTGGGTGACGTCCCCCTTCGCCTCCTCGCCACTCAGCTTCTGCCGAGCGCCGTGAATCGTGTACCCCTGTTCATAGAGCAGCGCACGGATCTGGCGGATCAGCAGGACGTCGTGTCGCTGGTAGTAGCGCCGGTTGCCGCGCCGCTTGACCGGGGACAGCATCGGGAACTCCTGTTCCCAGTAGCGAAGCACGTGCGGCTTGACCTGACAAAGCTCGGCCACTTCACCGATGGTGAAATAACGCTTGCCGGGAATGACCGGCAGTTCCTGGCGTTCACTCACTTCCAGCATACGCCTCGACCCTCTCCCGCAGCTTCTGGCCCGGACGGAACGTGACCACGCGCCGGGCCGACACCGGAATCTCTTCGCCTGTTTTCGGATTGCGCCCGGGCCGCTCGCTCTTGTCCCGCAGGACGAAATTGCCAAAACCCGAGAGCTTGACGCTGTCCCCGGCCTCCAGCGCGATGCGCATTTCCTCGAAGAAGAGCTCGACCAATTCCTTGGCCTCGCGCTTGTTCAGACCCAGTTCTTCGTGCAACGCCGTCGCTAATTCCGCTTTCGTAACAGCCGTCATGCTCAGTATCTCGGTCTCGCGCTCAGTTGGCTTTCCAGGCATTCGAGAACCGCCCGGGTTACCGCGTTGACGTCATTTTCTTCAAGAGTGCGATCAAAAGCCCTTAAAATCAACCCCAAAGCGATACTTTTCTCATTTTCTTCCAAACCTTTTCCCTGGTACACGTCGAAAAGGCGGATTTCCTGTAACAACGGCAGCTCCAACGACGCCACCGCCGCAAGCAGATCACCGGCGGGCACTTCCCGATCCACCACCAGCGCCAGATCACGTCGAATCGCAGGATACGGCGAGAGAGGCGCGAACCGCGGCACACTCGCCGCGGCGAGAACCGCCGCATCGAGCTCGAACAGGAACAGCTCGGGCACGTCGAAACGCTCTCCGAGCCGCGGATGCAGTGCCCCCAGCCAGCCGATTTCCCGACCTTCCAGCAGAATGCGGGCCGACTGGCCGTCGTGAAGCGATGGATGCGGAGCCGGGTCAAACCGAAGCTCTCCCGCCAACCCCGTGCACAGGCCCTCGACGACGCCCTTGGCGTCGAAGAAATCCACGACCCGGCGCCCCGCCTGCCAGTGTTCCGGCTCCGCACGGCCGCAGAGCAGACCCGCCAGCCGTGGCTCCTGGAGCAGACCCGAAACATCGGGCACGAAACGCAGCCCATGTTCGAAGAGCCGCAGCTCCGGCTGCTGGCGCGCAAGGTTGTGCGCGGCGGTGCGCACGAGTCCGGGCCAGAGCCCGGGTCGCATCACCGCGAGCTCCGAGGAGATCGGATTGGACAGCGCGAGGCCCTGAACCGCTGGGTAGAACGCCTCGGCCCAGTCCGGTCCGATGAAACTGAAGGTCACGACCTCGAAGAATCCCTGGTCTGCCAGCGCCTGTTTGCGGGCGCGCAAACCGTTCTCGCTGGGTGAATCCGCGGGCAGACTGACCCTGGGCAAGGTCTGGGGCAACCGATCATAGCCGTGGATCCGGGCGAGTTCCTCGATCAGATCTTCCTCGCGTTCCAGATCAAAACGAGCTCTCAATGGACGGATTTTCCAGCCTTTTTCAGTCGTCTCCACCCGGCATCCGAGCCCACTCAGAATCTGTTCGACCTCCGCAGGGGCGAAGGCCATCCCCAGCACCCGGGGAATGCGTTCCCGACGCAGCACGATCGTCTGTTCGGCATGCGCTGCCGGGACATGGCCCTGATGAACCACCGGACCGGCCTGCCCTCCGGCGATCTGGAGAATCAACGCCGTCGCCCGCTCGAGGGCATAGATCGGCAGGGTCGGATCGACGCCCCGTTCAAAACGGTGCGAGGCATCGGTGTGCAGGCCATGGGCGCGCGCGCGACCCGCAAGCACCCGCGGACTGAAGTGCGCACTTTCCAGGACGACACGACCCGTTTCAGCGGTCACCGCACTGGCCTCTCCGCCCATGATGCCGGCCAGGGCCAGAGGACCGCGTTCTCCGGCGATGAGCAGATCGTCGGCACCGGGTTCGATCACGTTGCCGTTCAGCAGCCGGAGTGAGTCGCCCGGGCGCCCGAACCGCACCTCGATCACCGGACCCACGACCGAGGCCGCGAAGGCGTGCATCGGCTGACCCAGTTCCAGCATGACGTAGTTCGTGACATCCACGACCGGATGCAATGGCCGCAGCCCGGCCCGACGCAAACGCTCTCGGATCCACAGGGGTGTTCGGGCGGTCGGGTCCAGGCCATCGATCACACGTGCGGCATACAGGGGACAGGCCTCGGGGTCCAGGACGCGCACGTCGACCACCGCATCGATCGTGGCCGATACCGGCTCGATCACCGGACCCGTCACCGTCCGGGCCAGCAGTGTTCCCGTTTCCCGTGCCACGCCCAGCATGCCCAGGCAATCCGCCCGGTTCGGCGTCAGATCAACTTCGAGGATCACGTCGTCGAGACCCATCCAGACCCTGAGGTCCTCCCCGACCGGAGCATCCTCGGGCAGGGCCATCAGACCCTCGGAGCTCTCGGCCAGCCCCAGTTCGGCCGCCGAGCAGAGCATGCCCAGCGACTCGACCCCGCGCAGCCGGGAGCGCTTGACCCGAAAATCTCCGGGAAGCACCGCGCCGACGCAGGCGACCGGGGCCTTCATGCCCTCGCTCACATTCGGCGCACCACAGACGATGTCGAGGATGTCCTCCTGTCCGGCATCCACCCGGCACACCCGCAGCCGATCGGCGTCCGGATGCGGGGCCACCGAGAGCACCTGCCCGATGCGCACCCCCGAGAACGGCGGGGCCGCCGCCTCGATCGCGTCGAGTTCCAGGCCGGCCATGGTCAACCGATGTCCGAGCTCCGCCGCCGACTCCGGTACCGGAAGCCACTCGCGCAACCACTCCATGCTGATCCGCATCGTTCCTACCCTGCCCGTGCAAACTGTTCGAGAAAGCGAACATCATTCTCAAAAAACAGCCGCAAATCATTGACTCCATAGCGTAACATCGCCATACGTTCCACACCGAGACCGAACGCGAACCCGGTATACCGTTCCGCGTCGATCCCGACATGGGCAAACACGTTCGGATGCACCATGCCGCAGCCCATCACCTCCAGCCAACCGGTCTGCTTGCAGACCCGGCAACCCTTCCCACCGCACTGCACACACTGGATGTCGACCTCGGCCGAGGGCTCGGTGAAGGGAAAATACGACGGCCGGAAACGGGTCTGCAGATCATCGCGGTCGAAAAAGGCCTGCAGGAAGGCACTGAGCACGCCGCGCAGGTCGGCAAAACTGACGTCGGAATCCACGTACAGGCCTTCGACCTGGTGAAACATCGGGCTGTGCGTGAGATCGGAATCGCAGCGGTACACCCGCCCCGGGGCGATGATTCTCAGGGGTGGCGCCTGTTCCCGCATGGTGCGGATCTGGACCGGAGAGGTATGCGTGCGCAGCACGCGGTGGGCGTCGAAATAGAAGGTGTCGTGCATCGCCCGCGCGGGGTGCTGCTCGGGGATGTTCAGAGCCTCGAAATTGTGGAAATCGTCCTCGACCTCGGGGCCTTCCGCCACCTGATAGCCCATACCCGCAAAGAACTCCCGGATACGCTCGATCGTCTGGGTCACGGGATGCAGAGCACCCGACGTTGCCCGGCGCCCCGGAAGACTGACGTCGACGCGGCCTTCGCGAAGCTTTCGGGCCACATCCTCGGCCGCGAGGGCCTGTTGCCTCTCCTCGATCAGGCCCGACAGGCGCTGCTTGGCCTCGTTGACCGCCTGGCCCGCCTGAGGGCGCTCTTCCGGTGGCAGCCGCCCCAACTCTTTCAGCAGCGTGGTCAACGCGCCCTTTTTGCCGAGATAACGCACGCGCAATCCGTCGAGGGTGACCAGTCCGTCGGCGGTCTCGATCGCGGCCACCGCCTCGGATACCAGTTTCTGCAATTGCTCCACGTCGAATCTCTCCACGAACCGCAGCCGCTGCCCATCCCGGACGGCCGACCTTGAGAATGCCGTACCGACAAAAAAGGGAGGGTTCGGGCCCTCCCTTCGGTTACAACCCTTTCGCGCTGCCCGGCGGGTTCAGCCGATCCCGGCGGGCAGCGAGCCCTTTCAGGCTGCCAGGCTGGTCCTGGCCTTCTCGGCAATTACGCCAAATGCAGGAAGATCGTGAACCGCGAGATCCGCGAGGACCTTGCGATCGATTTCCACACCGGCCTTGTTCAGACCATCCATCATGCGGCTGTACGAAAGATCGAACATCCGGGCCGCCGCGTTGATGCGGACGATCCACAGGGCGCGGAACTGGCGCTTCTTCTGGCGACGGTCGCGGTAGGCATACTGGCCCGCCTTGGTGACCGCCTGCTTGGCGACGCGGTAAACGTTCTTGCGGGCACCGTAGTAGCCCTTGGCCTGATCCAGGACCTTCTTGTGACGTGCGTGGGCGGTAACGCCGCGCTTGACTCTAGGCATGGTCGTTACTCCCCTTAACTGTGCGGCAGCATCTGGCGGACGGACGCGACATCGCTGTCGTGAATCATCGCCGCGCCACGCAAATGACGCTTACGCTTGGTGGATTTCTTGGTCAGGATGTGGCGGCGGTGCGACTGCGCCCGCTTGAACCCACCCGAACCGGTTTTGGCGAAGCGCTTGGCGGCGCCTCGGTTGGTCTTCAGTTTCGGCATTTTCATCTCCAGGTCAGAGACCGTCGCCTTTCCGGCAGATGCCGGGGCTCGGTCGGTTATAAAAGGCTTGGGGGTATACCGGGACCCTCTCGCCCTTGTGCGGCGGACGTGTTTCGCCAGCCGTTACTTCTTCTTCGCCGTCATCACCATCACGAGTTGCCGGCCTTCCATCTTGGCCCGCTGCTCGACGATCGCGACGTCCGCAAGGTCGGCCTCGATCCGGTCCAGCAGCTCACCGCCGAGTTCCTGGTGGCGCATTTCACGTCCACGAAACCGGATGGTGACCTTGCCTTTGTCGCCCGCTTCCAGGAAACGGGTGAGGTTGCGCAGCTTGACCTTGTAATCGGCGTCGTCGGTCCCGGGACGGAATTTCACTTCCTTCACCTGGACCTGCTTCTGATTCTTCTTCGCGGCCTGGGCCTTCTTGGCCTGTTCGAACTTGAACTTGCCATAGTCCATGATCCGGCATACCGGGGGATCCGCGTTGGGCGAGATCTCGACGAGGTCCATACCGGCTTCCACCGCCAGTCCCAGGGCCTCGTTGGTATGGACGACCCCACGGTTTTCACCCTCGGCATCGATCAGTCGAATGGTCGGGCAGACGATCTGCTCGTTCAGTCGAACACTCTTGGCTCCGCTAATAGTCTTCTTCTCCAGAACAAATGAACAACGTCAATGCGCGCGGGTCGCGATCTCGGACCCGAGCCGCGCGGAGAGACCCTCCAACGCCATGCTCCCAAGATCTTCACCGGACCGCGTACGCACCGACACGGATTGGGTTTCCATCTCCCGGTCCCCAAGGACCAGCAGATACGGCACCCGCTTGAGCGTGTGCTCGCGAATCTTAAAGCCGATCTTCTCATTTCTCAAGTCGGCTTCCACCCGCAGACCCTTTTCCCGCAAGGCTTTCACGACTTCCCGGGCATAGTCGTCCTGGCGTTCGGTGATGGTCAGCACTGCAACCTGCACCGGCGCGAGCCAAAGCGGGAACAGGCCCGCATAGTGTTCGATGAGCACCCCGAAGAAGCGCTCCAGCGAACCGAACAGCGCCCGGTGGATCATGATCGGCCGCGTGCGCTCGTTGCTCTCGGAAACGTACTCCATGTCGAAGCGTTCGGGCAGGTTGAAATCCAGCTGCACCGTGGAACACTGCCACTGGCGGCCGATCGCGTCCCGGATCTTGATATCGATCTTCGGCCCGTAGAACGCACCGCCACCCTCGTCGACGCTGTATTCGAGGCCCTTTTTCTCGATCGCCGAACGCAGGGCCGCGGTGGCGTGTTCCCAGATGGCGTCGGAACCCACCGCATCTTCAGGCTTTGTGGAAAGATTGATGTCGAAGTCCTTGAATCCGAATGCATTCAGGAGCTCAAGGGTCAGCTCGAGCACCCCGATGATCTCGGACTCGATCTGGTCCTCGCGACAGAAGATATGCGCGTCGTCCTGGGTGAATCCGCGAACCCGCATCAGGCCGTGCAACGCGCCCGACATCTCGCGCCGGTACACGGTACCCATCTCGCCCCAGCGCAGCGGGAGATCGCGGTAGGAGCGCAACCGGTCCTTGTATACCAGCACGTGGAACGGGCAGTTCATCGGCTTCAGCTGGAAGGACTGGTTGTCGTCTTCCATCGGCTCGTACATCGAGTCCGAGTAGAAGTCGGCGTGGCCGGAAGTCTTCCAGAGTTCCAGGTTGGCAATATGCGGCGTGACCACGAAGTCGTAGCCCGCCCGCTCATGCAAGTCGAACCAGAACTGTTCGATCACCCGGCGGATACGCGCGCCCTTGGGATGCCAGAACACCAACCCACCGCCGGCATCTTCCTGGATCGAGAACAGATCGAGCTCGGTCCCGATGCGACGATGATCCCGACGCTCGGCCTCGCGCAGCTGTTCCAGGTAGGCCCCGAGCTGTTCCTTGTTCGGCCAGGCGGTCCCGTAGATGCGCTGCAGCATCTCGTTGTTGGAATCGCCGCGCCAGTAGGCGCCGGCGACCTTGGTGAGCTTGAACGCCTTCAGCAGACCGGTCGAGGGAATGTGCGGACCGCGGCACAGGTCGACGAACTCGCCCTGGCGATACAGCGAGATCTCCTGGTCCGGCGGAATGCTGGCAATGATCTCCGCCTTGTACGCCTCGCCCATGTCGCGGAAGTACGCCACCGCCGCATCGCGCTCCATCACCGAGCGCTCCACCGGAAGATCCGCCTTGGCGAGCTCCGTCATGCGCTTTTCAATCTTTTCCAGATCTTCCGGCGTAAACGCGCGCTCGAATGCGAAGTCATAGAAGAAACCGTTCTCGATCACCGGGCCGATCGTCACCTGCGCGCCGGGGAAAAGCTCCTTCACGGCCTGCGCGAGCAGGTGCGCGGTGGAATGCCGGATGATCTCGAGTCCCTCCGGGTCGCGACCGGTCACGATTGCGAGTTCGGCGTCCTCGGTAATGGTGTGCCGCACGTCGACGAGGCGACCATCGACCTTGCCGGCCAGGGCCGCCTTCGCAAGACCCGGGCCAATGTCGCGGGCAACATCGAGCACGGAGACAGGCGCGTCGAATGGACGGCGGCTGCCATCGGGAAGGGAAATGACGGGCATTGCAGGGCTCCTTCGCCGACCTGTACGCGGGGTCGAGCGTGGCGATGACGGGCGATCCACCCCGTAGGAGGGATCGAGTGGGCCGCCAATGATACCAAAGCGCCCTGCAACAGGCGAAATATCCTGGGAGCCTGTCGGACTCGACCGATTCCGGTCAGCCGAGGCGCCAGGCGTGGAAGCGCTCCAGCCACCGCAGCACGCGCTCGGGCTTGTGGGCCTTCTTCCATTCGCCGGCCACGTACTTGTTCGCCTCGGCCATCGTGGGATAGATGTGGATCGTGCCCAGGATCCGGTTCAGACCCAGGCCAGCCTTCATCGCCAGCACGAACTCGGCGATCAGGTCGCCGGCGTGAGCACCCGCAATGGTGACCCCCAGTATCCGGTCCTTGCCCGGCGGCGTGAGCACCTTGACCATACCCCGTGCATCGCTGTCGGCGATCGCGCGATCCAGATCATCGATCCCGTAGGTGGTGACCTCGTAGGCGATCCCCTTTTCCCTGGCCTCCTGTTCGCTCAGGCCCACATGCGCGATCTCGGGATCGGTGAAGGTGGCCCAGGGAATCACGGAGAAGTCCACGCGAAAACGCCGAAACACGCCGAACAGCGCATTCACGGAGGCGAACCAGGCCATGTGCGCCGCGACATGCGTGAACTGGTACGGACCCGCGGCATCGCCGCAGGCGTAGATGTTCGGATAGGTCGTCTGCAGGAACGCGTTGACCTCGATCGCGCGTCCGGTCCGGATCCCGAGTTCTTCGAGACCCATGCCCTGGAGCCGTGCAGCGCGGCCGACGCACACCAGGATTTCATCGAAGGCGATGCGTTCCTCGACCTCTCCGCAGGCCACCACCAGATGTTTCGCGCCCGCCACGAACTCGACGCGGCGCGCCTCGCAGCCCAGCCGAAGATCGACGCCCTCTTCCCGAAAACGCTCCATCAGCAGGGCCGAGAACTCCGGATCCTCTCGCGGAAGGAGACGCGCGCCGCGCTCCACCTGCGTCACCCGCGATCCCAGTCGTTGAAATGTCTGGGCCAACTCGCAGCCGATGGGGCCGCCACCCAGTACCAGGAGTCGAGCCGGACATTCCCGCAAGCCCCAGACCGTATCCGAAGTCAGGAAACCGGCCTCTTCGAGCCCCGGGATGGCGGGGATGAAGGGTTCGGCGCCGGTCGCGAGCACGATGTTCGGCGCGGTCAGAGTCTTTCGATCCCCGTTCGGTTCGGTGATTTCCACCGCCCAGGGCGAGGTGAGCCGCGCCGCACCCGCGATCACTTCCACACCCAGCCCCTCGTACCGCTCCTTCGAATCGTGGGGCGCAACCCGGGCGATCACCTGCTGCACGCGTGCCATGGCCTTGCCAAAATCGAAGTCCGCCTGCGCGGATTCCACCCCGTACTCCCGGGCGCGCCGAATATCCTCGAGCAGCCGACCGGTCCGGATGAGTGCCTTCGACGGCACGCACCCGTAGTTCAGACAGTCGCCTCCCATCCTGTGACGTTCGATCAACGTGACCCTGGCTTTGACGGTTGCCGCGATATACGACGAGACCAGTCCCGCGGCACCGGCCCCGATCACGAGCAGGTTCCGATCGAACCTTCGCGGGCGCTGCCAGCCGCGATACACGCGTCGACGGCGCACCCGGTCCAATATGTGCCGCGCGACCAGCGGGAAGAGGCCCAGCAACGCGAACGACCCGATCAACACTGGCGAGAGAATGCCCTCGGGCCCCTCCAGTTGACCGAGCTGCGTACCCGCATTCACGTACACGACCGTGCCGGCCAACATCCCCAATTGCGAGACCCAATAGAACGTCCACGCGCGAATGGGCGTCAGCGCCATCACGATGTTGATCAGAAAAAACGGAAACAGCGGGACCAGCCGCAGCGCGAACAGATAGAAGGCACCTTCCCGTTCGATCCCGGCGTTGATCGCGCGCAGCTTGTCGCCGTAACGCCGTTGCACCGGTTCCCGCGCGATGAACCGGACGATCAGGAACGCCAGCGTCGCGCCAATCGTCGAAGCAAACGAGATCAGCAGCAGCCCCCAGCCGAGACCGAACACGGCCCCGCCAGCGAGTGTCATGATCGTGGCGCCGGGGAGAGACAGCGCGGTAACGGCCACGTAGACGAGGAAGAAGGATGCGCTCGCCAGCACCGGCCGGGCATCGCGAAACTCCCGGATCTCGTCCTGCGCCGCTTTCAACATCCCGAAGTCGAGGAACCGGCCGAGGTCGAAGACGAAGAACGTCACCACCGCGAGCAGGACCGCCGCGAGCAGAATCCACCGTGTTCGGTTCATGCCC
>SLNI01000261.1 GCA_007133115.1 Thioalkalivibrio sp.
AACATTCCCGTGCTGAGCTTTCTGCTGCTCCGGGGGCATTGCCCGGGTTGCGGCGGGCGCATCTCCTGGCAGTACCCGGCTGTCGAGTTGCTCACGGCGGCCTTGTTTGCTCTCACCATCCTGCATTTTGGGGCCGGTGCCGCCGGGATCGCAGCGCTGGGGCTGACTGCCGTGCTCATCGCCGCCGCGGGAATCGATGCCCGTACCACACTGCTGCCGGATCAACTCACCCTGCCCCTGCTATGGCTGGGTCTCGTTGCCAACTATTTCGGTCTCTTCACCGATTTGGAGTCGGCGGTCCTGGGCGCAATCGGGGGCTACCTCAGCCTGTGGCTGGTCTACCACGCATTCCGCCTGACGACAGGAAAGGAGGGCATGGGGTACGGTGACTTCAAGCTGCTGGCCGCGCTGGGCGCTTGGCTGGGCTGGCAGGCGCTCCCGATGGTCCTGCTCCTCGCGTCACTCGTGGGCGCGATCGTGGGAATCACCCTGATTCTGCTGCGGGGACGGGACCGTAACATCCCGATACCCTTCGGCCCCTATCTCGCAGCCGCCGGCTGGCTGGTCCTGCTTTGGGGTGACCAGCTGATCACGGTTTACCTGCCCTGATCGAGCGCCCCGCGGGACAGACCATGCTTCGGATCGGGCTCACGGGCGGCATTGGCAGCGGCAAGAGCGAGGTGACTCGGCACTTCGCCGCGCTCGGCATTCCCGTGATCGACACCGATCTTCTGGCGCGGGAAATCGTAGAACCTGGACAACCCCTGTTGCAGGAGATCCTCGGCACTTTCGGCCAAGACCTGCGTTTGAGGGACGGCAGCCTCGACCGTAGCGCCCTGCGGACACGCGTGTTCGAGGATCCCGAGCTGCGGAAGCGGCTCGAAGCCATGACTCACCCCAGGATCGCACAGGCCCTGGAGGATCGGGTGGCCACCTTGCCAAGCGAGACACTGTACGTAGTGCTGGTCATCCCATTGCTGTTCGAGGCCGGCTGGCAGGAACAGGTTGACCGGGTACTTGTGGTGGATTGTCCGGAAGCGGTGCAGGTGGAGCGGGTCGCACGACGCGACGGCATACCCGTGGAACTGGCCTGGGCCATGGTACGCAGCCAGGCCTCGCGTGAACGACGAAAACGGGGTGCGGATGATGTCATCGACAACGGTGGCGGTGAGGACGCTGGATCCCTGGAGACCCGTGTCCGTGATCTCGATCGCTGCTACCGGAATTGGGCGCGCAGCGAGCGGTACGACACCCCGGCGTAGCGCGGCCCCAAGGACCCCACGTTTTTTCGCAGCACGGGGCGGGTGGAAATGCACCGTGAACATGCCTGATACTGAACCTTCAGTCTTTGGAATTGGATACCTTGAGCCAGCTTACGCTGACATTCGAACAACCCCTGCATGAGCGAGTTCGCCTGCTGTTGCGTCTGGAAGCGCTGATCGAGCGCTTTGGCGTAACGCGTATGTCTGCACGCGACTTCGACCATCATCAGGCCCTGATGCTGCTGGTCGATATCTACGCACAGGCCGGTCGTGTTGACGTCAAACGTGAGTTGATGGGCGAAATTGAGCGCCAGGTCGCCAATCTGAACCGCCTGGGATCGCAGCCCGGCGTTGACCAGGATCGCCTGACGGAGATCATGCAGGAGCAGCGGCGTTTGTTGTCGCGTCTCGAAAACCAGGTCGGGAGCCTGGATTACAGGGTAAAGGGAAACGAGTTCTTCACCGCCGTTCGCCAGCGGACGGCGCTTCCCGGGGGCGCCTGCGACTTCGATCTTCCGATCTATCACTACTGGCTTTCGCAGCCCGCCGCGTCGCGCGAGCAACTCCTGCTCGAGTGGTTTCAGCCTCTGGAGACTGTAGCGGAAGCGATCAACCAGGTCCTCGACTTCATGCGCGCCGCGGGAAATCCGCGCCAGGTCGTTGCCCACGACGGCTACTACGAGCAGGGCCTCGATACCAACCATGCCTGGCAGATGATCCGGGTGAGCCTCTCCGCGGACGAGGAGTGCTATCCGGAGATCAGTGCCGGCCGGCAACGATTCACGGTGCGATTTCTGGACCCGGGCGATTTTCAGGAGCGGCCGAAGATCGTAACCCGCGATGTGGCATTCCGACTGAGCTGCTGCGCAATCTGACCGATCAGTCGTTCAGGATCCCGCGGATGGCCGCGATTCCCTGTGCGCCAAGCGCCCGCGCCGCGAGCAGATCCGACGGAATCATGCCACCCAAGGCAAATACCGGACAGCCGGCGTTTGCGCACAGCCCGGCAAGCCCTGCCATCCCCAGGGGCTCCGCTCCCGGATGAGTCTGCGTCGGGCGCACCGGACCCAGCACCACAAAATCCACCGGCAGCGCCATCGCACGATCGAGGCTGCCGCGATCGTGCACCGACGCCGCGAGCCACCCCTCACGATCGGGCCGGGACGACAGCGCATTCATTCTTCGCTCCGTCAGATGCCATCCAGCAGGCGGCAGAGCGTCCAGCCAAGCCTGCGGCGCATTCACCAAGGTCTCCGCAGCATGGGCGTGCGCAACCTCCATCAGCCCTCGAGCGTATTGCAGAAAAACCTGCCGATCCAGGCTCGGCGCTCGCACCTGGAGGAGGTGCAGACCACCACGCCCCAAGGCCCGGTCCACCTGCCCCAGGCAACGGGCGATTTCAGAGTGCGAACCCGGGTCCGGCGAGATCAGATAAATGGCGGGCAAACGTGCTGCCGTCACGATGGCCCGACTGGCAGCGGGAAACGGGAGCGTCGCGAGTTCGTCCCGGGCCACCCAACGCAGCGCTTGCCCTTCCCGGGATTCGGGGCGCCCCGCCCAGCGCGCGATACGGAAGACGTGCAACCGGACGGATCGGTCGGAATACCGATGACCAAGAGTCAGAATCCGGGTCGCCGCAAGGACTCGAACCCCGAGTTCCTCCCACACTTCGCGCTTCAGCGCCGCTCCGGCGCTTTCGCCCGTGGCGAACTTGCCCCCGGGAAACTCCCACAGGCCGCCGAGATGCGCGTCCGCAGCACGCCGGCTGACCAGGATCCGTCCTGACGGGTCCTGGAACAAGCCCACCGCAACCTGAATCTCAGGATCGGTAATCGGCGTTGATGCTGACGTAGTCGTGGGAAAAGTCACAGGTGTATTTGCGATACCATCGGTCCCCGCGGAAAAGATCGATGTCGATATCGAGCTCCTCCTGGCCGAATGCCCGTTGTCCGGCTGCCTCGGTATAACCGGGCGCGCGCCCCCCTGCACGAGCGATTTCTACGCCATTGACGCTGAGCGCGACCCGATCAATTTCGAAATCCTCGACGCCGGCACGGCCGATGGCCGCGAGGATCCGGCCCCAGTTCGGATCCGATGCAAACAGCGCGGTTTTCACCAGGGGCGACAAGGCCACCGTTTCCGCAACGCGTTGCGCCTCGACGCGGTCGCGAGCACCCCGCACCATGATCCGGACAAACTTGGTCGCTCCCTCGCCGTCCCGGACAATGGCTTCAGCCAGTGCCAGACAAACCGAATCGAGTGCACGCGCGAAAATTTCCATGTCTTCCGGCTCGGTGGGCTGCACGCCACTCGTTCCGCTCGCCATGCACACCAGGGAATCGTTGGTCGATGTGTCGCCATCGACGGTGATGGCATTGAAACTGTTATCCGCCGCGCGCTCGAGGAGTGCGTGCAGGGAGACTCGGTCGATCCGGGCGTCGGTCCCAATGAACGCGAGCATCGTCGCCATATCCGGGTGAATCATGCCGGAACCCTTGGCAATACCCGTCAACGTAACCTCGCCGTTCGAAAGCCGTACCGTGCGGCTGGCCCCCTTCAGCACTGTGTCCGTCGTCATGATCGCGCGCCCGGCCTGAATCCAGGCATCCTCCTGCAACCCGGCCAGCAGGCCCGGGAGGGCTGCATGGATTCGTTCGACCGGAAGGGGCTCTCCGATCACACCGGTGGAGAACGGGAGCACCGCCGAGATCGGATCGGAAGTCAGGGTCGCCACGCCCTCGCAGGTCGCTAGAGCCGCGCGCAGGCCACTCTCACCTGTGCCCGCGTTGGCGTTTCCGGCGTTGATCAGGAGCCAACGACCCTGCCCCGCATCCAGATGCTCACGCGCCACCTGGACCGGCGCCGCGCAGAAGGCATTTCGGGTGAACAACGCCGCAATCGAGGCGTGCGGACCCGCGTCCACGAGGACCAGATCATCCCGATCACGATAGCGGATGCCCGCGCCGCAGGAAGCAAGCCGGATCCCCCGAATGGGAGCCAACTGGGTCGGGGCCTGCAACGAAACCGCCATGCCGGCGCCTCAGTTCAGACGGCCGTGGCAATGCTTGTACTTCTTACCGGAACCGCACCAGCAGGGATCGTTGCGGCCCAGCTTCGGGCCTTCCCGGCGATACGTCTGCGCAGCGTCGGCCTCCGGAGCTTCTCCCTGCTCGCGCAGTGGACTGTTCGGATCCTCATGCTTGAACTGCACACCCTCGGCAGTGCGTGCAAAACGCCGCCCGAATTCCTCCGCCGCACTCTCGGACCGGAGCTGCAGGCGGAGCAACAGGCGGATCACTTCATGCTTGATCCGTTCCAGCAGCGTCTCGAACATTGCGAACGCTTCGCGCTTGTATTCCTGCTTGGGATTACGCTGTGCGTAACCACGCAGCCCGATGCCCTGGCGCAGATAATCCATCGCCGCGAGGTGTTCCTTCCAGTGACTGTCGAGCACCTGCAGCATGACGTCACGCTGCAGCCGCTTCATCAGGTCCTCGCCCAGTGACACCCGCTTTTCCTCCAGCATGGACCGGGCATGGTCGATGATCCGCTCGCGCAACGGCTCCTCGTGGAGATCTTTCTCGTTTTCCAGCCACTCCTGCAACGGCAGATCGATCGCGAATTCCGAAGCCAGCGCGGCCGTCAGCGCGGGCACATCCCACTCCTCCTCGATGCTGCCGGGGGGAAGATGCTGGCTGATGGCGTCGTTGATCACGTCCCCCAGCAACGCATCGATGGTTTCGGAAATGTCGTCGCTGGTCAGCAGTTCCGCGCGCTGCTCATAAATCACGCGACGCTGGTCGTTCGCGACGTCGTCGTATTCGAGCAACTGCTTGCGGATGTCGAAGTTGTGCGCCTCGACCTTGCGCTGGGCGTTCTCGATTGCGCGACTCACCCAGGCATTTTCGATGGCCTCTCCCTGTTCCATGCCCAGCCGCTGCATCAGACCGCGCACCCGTTCCGACGCAAAAATACGCATCAGGCTGTCCTCGAGCGACAGGAAGAAGCGGCTGGACCCCGGGTCGCCCTGGCGTCCGGAACGGCCACGCAACTGGTTGTCGATGCGGCGGGACTCGTGCCGCTCGGAGCCGATGATGTGCAGACCTCCTGCCGCCACAACGGCATCATGACGCTGCTGCCATTCGACCTTCACGCGCTGGATCGTCGCCGGATCGGCCGCCTCACCCAATGCCTCGATTTCGGCCTCCAGCCCCCCTCCGAGGACGATGTCGGTACCCCGCCCCGCCATGTTCGTCGCAATTGTCACGGAACCCGGCCGACCGGCCTGGGCGATAATGGATGCCTCGCGTTCGTGCTGTTTGGCGTTCAGAACCTCGAACGGGATCCCGGTTTTCTTGAGTGCACCCGCAAGGCGTTCGGAGGCCTCCACCGAAGCGGTGCCGACCAGTACCGGCTGTTTCCGATCCACACTCCAGCGGATCTCCTTGATGATCGCCTCGTACTTCTCGTCCTGGGTCAGATACACCAGGTCCTGCATGTCGTTCCGCGCCAGCGGCCTGTTGCCGGGGATCACCACCACTTCCAGGGCATAAATCGTCTGGAATTCATAGGCCTCGGTATCCGCAGTACCGGTCATTCCGCAGAGCTTCTCGTACAACCTGAAGTAGTTCTGAAAGGTGATCGAAGCCAGCGTCTGGTTTTCCTGCTGGATCGGCACCCCCTCCTTGGCCTCGATCGCCTGGTGCAGACCCTCGGACCAGCGCCGGCCCGGCATGATGCGGCCGGTGAATTCGTCGATGATGAAAATCTTGCCGTCCCGAACCAGATACGCGACGTCACGCTTGAACAGCGCGTGTGCCCGCAGAGCCGCATTCAAGTGATGCAGAACCGGGATGCTTGCCGCGTCGTACAGCGTCTGCGCCGGCTCGAGGAGCCCCACTTCGCGCAGGATCTGCTCGGCGTTCTCCTGTCCATCCTCGCTGAGGAAAACCTGCTTTGCCTTCTCGTCGACGAAATAGTCGCCGGCGGACTCCTCATCCTCCTGGGGCGCCAGCCGCGGCACGACCTCGTTCATGCGCTGATACATCTCGGAGCTGTCGCCACTGGGACCTGAAATAATGAGCGGCGTGCGCGCCTCGTCGATCAGAATCGAGTCGACTTCGTCGACAATGGCATAGTTCAGAGCCCGCTGAACGCGATCCTCGGCACGGAACGCCATGTTGTCGCGAAGATAGTCGAACCCGAATTCGTTGTTGGTCCCGTAGGTGATGTCGGCCGCGTAGGCCTCGCGGCGGGTCACCGGACGCAGACGGGCAAAGCCTTCGCCTTCCGCATGAAAATCGGGGTCATACATATAGGACGAGGCATCCGCGCCCTGGCCACCCGAGCTGTTGATTACCCCGATCGAGAGACCGAGGGCGTGGTACAGGCGACCCATCCAGGCGGCATCCCGACGCGCGAGGTAATCATTGACGGTGATTACGTGCACGCCTTTGCGCGAAAGCGCGTTGAGGTAGGCGGAGAGGGTCGCGACCAGGGTCTTGCCCTCGCCCGTGCGCATCTCTGCGATACGCCCATCGTGCAACACCATGCCACCGATCAACTGCACGTCGAAATGACGCATTCCCAGCACGCGTTCGCTAGCCTCGCGACAGACCGCGAAGGACTCGGGAAGCAGGCCCTCCAGGTTCTCCCCGCCGTCCAGTCGGGAACGCAATTCGTCGGTTTTGGCCCGCAGTTCGCCATCGGACAACGAAGCCATGGACTCGGCGAGGGCGTTCACCTTTTGCCCCATCTTCTGGTATCGCTTCACCGTCCGGTCGTTGCGGCTGCCGAAAAGCTTGCGTACGAGACTGTGCACCATGAGAACCTGCGACTTGAATTTGAGGAAAGCGTTGTAGGATACCCGATCCGGGCCGATGCTGCCTGTCCTTCCACAGGGCTGTGGGCATGTATAATCCAATGGGAATCAAGCACCTTGGGGGTACCATGACCTTTGACGGCGATCCGGTGGTCGGTGCCACGCGCCGGGCTCGGCATCTCGCACAGTGGATCGATCCGTCCTGGCGGTCCCGCTCCAGCGCGGACCGGAATGTTGCGGGTGATCTGTCCGGGATCCTGGGCCCCTATCTCCTGAGCGAGCGCATCCACCTCACGTTGGCCGGAGATACTTTGGTTATCGCCTGCAGGGATCGCGCGAGCGCAACGGAAATCCGGTTTCTTCAACGCGAAATTCGCAAGAACCTGCAAGCCACCGGTCACGCGGACATCGATAAGGTCCATGTGCTTCTTGCGCACCGTCCGGAGCATCGGCCCACGACTGTCGAGCATCCTCGCGTTATGCCAGCCACTGCGGTGCAGGCACTGCAACTCGCGGCAGCTCGTGTCGATGATCCGGGGCTGGCGGACGCGCTGCGGCGACTGGCCAGGCTGGGCGCCTAGTGGGCCATGCGGGAAGGTCGGTAACTATGGAACACAGCCAGCCGCGCCGGAGCAAGGCGGGCAAGTGCAGGAATAGTCACCCTATTTGAAGCTTGCCCAACGCTGCGCCGGCGTGTCTGGCGCAGCGATCGGATAGCGAACTTTCCGCAGTGCCCACTAACCGGTAAGGGTCTGCGTCAGCTGCCCGAAAGAGATCGGCAAAGGCTGCGATTCATCCTCGAACGTCACCAGTTCCCAGGCATCGGCGTCCTGTTTCAGACGACGAATCAGCTGGTTGTTCAGGGCATGTCCGGACTTGTGACCGGTGAAAGCTCCGATCAGGCTGTGGCCCAACAGATACAGATCACCGACCACGTCGAGGATCTTGTGCTTCACCAGTTCGTTCTCGTAGCGGAGTCCGTCTTCGTTCAGGATCTTGAAGTCGTCGAGCACGATCGCGTTATCGAGGCTCCCACCCAAGGCGAGCTGATTGGCCCGCAGTGCCTCGATGTCGCGCATGAAGCCGAATGTCCGAGCACGGGAAACCTCCCGCACGAAGGAGGTCGAAGAAAAGTCGAGTTCAGCGCGCTGACTTCCACTGGTGAACATCGGATGTTCGAAATCGATGCAGAATCCGACCTTGAAGCCCTCGTAGGGATCGAAGCGGACCCACTTGTCGCCGTCATGCACCTCGACCGACCGCTTGACGCGAATGAACTGCTTGGGCGCGTTCTGCTCCATCAGTCCCGCCGACTGCAGCAGGAACACGAAGGGGCCCGCGCTCCCGTCCATGATCGGCACCTCGGGTGCGCTCACATCAACGTGCAGGTTATCGATTCCCAGTCCAGCCACCGCGGACAGCAGGTGCTCCACGGTGGACACCCGGGCATCACCCTTGACCAGCGTCGTCGATAGCCGGGTATCCCCAACGTTCTCCGCGGTCGCCGGGATCGACACCGGAGGGCCCAGATCGGAACGATGGAAAACCACACCGGTATTGGGCGCAGCCGGCCGCAAGGTCAGGGAGACCTTTTCGCCCGTATGCAGGCCTACACCGGTGGCCCGGATGCTGTTTTTTAGCGTTCTCTGCTTGACCAAAGCAAGATCACTCCAGGCCAGTGGACTCAAATCCGGACCCGGAGTTTCTCCGGGTCCGGACCTGTCGGCAACAATGACAGCATTATTGCAGGAATCCGCTCATCCTGCATAGCCATATTCAATCCGCCTGTTTGCGCAGGAAGGCCGGGATGTCCAGCACGTCGATTCCGGACTGCGCCTCGTAATCGATCGCCAGGTTACCTTCGTGCCGACGCAGCGCTGTGGGACGTTCCAGGCCCTCCAGGTCGGACCCCGCCGTCCGGCGGGGTGCCGCATCGACCACGCGTACGCTCGGGCGCTCCTGCTGCACCGGCCGTGCGGGCTGACCGAGACCGGTCGCGACCAGGGTCACCCGAATCTCGTCTTTCATTTCCGGATCGATGACCGTACCGACGACCACGGTGGCATCCTCGGACGCAAGCGCCTTGACCGCTTCGCCCACGTCCTCGAACTCACCGATGCCAACGTCCAACCCCCCTGTGACGTTGACCAGGATCCCGCGCGCTCCGGAGATGTCGATATCCTCGAGCAGCGGACTTGCAATTGCAGCCTCCGCCGCCTTGCGTGCACGGTCTTCGCCGGTCCCGGAACCGGTTCCCATCATGGCCATGCCCATCTCGCGCATGACGTTGCGCACGTCAGCGAAGTCGACATTGATCAGTCCCGGGCGGGTGATCAGTTCGGATATCCCCTGAACCGCGCCGAACAGGACATCGTTGGCAGCCTTGAAAGCGTCCAGCAGCGTGGTGTGTTTGCCGAGCACGGTCAGGAGCTTCTCGTTCGGGATCGTGATCAGCGAATCGACCTGCTCGGTGAGCGCCTTGATGCCCGCCATCGCGACCTGCATACGCTTCTTGCCTTCGAACGGAAAGGGCTTCGTGACGACGGCTACGGTCAGGATACCCATTTCCTTGGCCAGCTGTGCCACCACGGGGGCCGCCCCGGTTCCGGTGCCGCCACCCATGCCCGCGGTGATGAAAATCATATCGGCGCCCTGCAACAGTTCCTGGATGCGCTCGCGATCCTCCAGCGCCGCTTCGCGTCCCACGGCCGGGTCGGCGCCGGCACCGAGCCCCTTGGTGATGTCGCTGCCCAGCTGCAGCAGCGTCTTGGCACCCAGACTCTTCAAGGCCTGCGCATCGGTATTGGCACAGATGAAATCGACGCCCTCGAGCTGGGAGTGCACCATGTGCTGCACGGCGTTGCCGCCGCCGCCCCCGACTCCGATGACCTTGATCGTGGCGTTCTGACTGAAGGTATCCATCAATTCGAATGTCATTGTTGTGTCCTCATGGCTGCGGTTGACGATCGGTACTACAGAAACCTCGTGCGGCGAGCGGGCCGCGACGGGGCTTGGCGGGGTCAGAAATACCCCGAAAACCAGTTCTTCATACGGTTCCAGATGCCTTCGAACCCGGTCTCGATGGGGCGCGACTCGAGTTCGGCGCGCGCCTTCTGCGCATAGAGCAGCAGGCCCACGCCTGTGGAATGGATGGGATTGCGCACCACGTCGATCAGGCCGCTGACGCTGTGCGGCATCCCCAGCCGAACGGGCATGTGGAATACCTCTTCGGCGAGATCCACGGCCCCCTCCATGCGCGAGGATCCGCCGGTCAACACGATCCCGGCGGCGATCAGTTCTTCCGAGCCGGAACGGCGCAGTTCGGCCTGAACGAGTTGCAGCA
>SLNI01000021.1 GCA_007133115.1 Thioalkalivibrio sp.
GCGGATTCCACCGGATCGATCTCGAACGGTCCGGTGGCGCTCATGTGCCCTGCGATCATGAAAAAGATCAGCAGCAGAAACACGATGTTGATCAGTGGGAGGACCCGCGCATCCTCGTCCTGCGCCCGACGTGGCACGCGGAAGTAGCGGCCTTCGCCCATCATGGCCGGGAGTCCCGGATCACGGAGAGGTTGACCGCGCCCACGGCCACCAGGCGGTCGAGCACCGTGACCGTCTGCTGCAGGCTCACTCCGGCCGCCGGTTTGACCAGTACGGGTGTCTGGGGAACCTGCGTCAGTCGGCGCTCGGCGCGCTGGACCACCGTCTCCAGCGGCAGAAACTCGCCCGCGAAGCGTAGGCCCTCGGGGCGGATCTCGATCAGCAACGCGCCCTCGACGGGTCCGCCCGCTGCGGTCTCGCTCGGCGCGGTCAGTTCGATGGCGCGCCAGTCGAGGTAGCTGGAGGCCAGCATGAAAAAGACCAGCAGGATGAACACCACATCGATCAGCGGCGTCAGGCCGATCAACGCTCGGCGCCGCGGCGGCCGGGCGAGCAGCACCGGCGTTTCAGGCGCTATCGGAAGCATTGGCGGCCTTGGTGTTCGGTGCAGGCTGGCGGGACAGGTCCTCGGTGAACAGTTGCGTGACCAGGTCATCCATGCGGTGGGCGAGCCGCTCCACGCGTCCTTCCAGCCAGTTCAGCATCGCCACCACCGGGATCGCCACCGCGAGCCCGACGGCCGTCGTCAGCAGCGCCTCCCAGATGCCCCGGGACAGCACCGAGGGGTCCACCTGCGTACCCGCAAGCTCCAGCGCCTGGAAGGCCTTGATCATTCCGAGCACGGTACCGAACAGACCCAGCAGCGGCGCCAGCGACCCGATGACCTCCAGGGACCGAAAGCCCCTGCGCAGGCTTTGCAGCGCGACGTTGCCGTAGCGCACGACTTCTTCCCGCACCTTGTGTTCCGGCAAGCCCCGTTGCACGCCGCGCAGCCCGCGGGCCAACGCCTGGGACGTCGGGCTGGAAGCGCCCTCGACGCGTGCGATGGCGTCGTCGATGCGCCCGGAGCGGTAGAACTCGAGCGCCTTGTCGGCGCTGCGCCGTTCGCCGATGCGCAGGCTGGAGAAATGCATCAACTTCGCCAGGATGACCGTGAGCGCGAACACCGACATGGCCAGGAGAATGGCCACCACCGGCCCTCCCAACTCCAGGAAGCGCAGGACCTTGTCGGAATCCCACGCGAGGGCACCAAACTGCTCGAACATCGTGAACCTCGGCCTGTTGGCGCCGCGCGGCGGGCGCCTTCCCGTGAACAAGGACTGCGATTCTATCAGGACGGCTGTCGCGAATACCGTCCGACGTGCGCGGGTCCGCGCGTTTCTTTCGCACACGGGGCGTGCCGGAAACCCCGCGTAAAACGCCGAGAAACGGACCGCGAGTCCGGCATGTGGAATAGTCGCTCCCATGCGCTGGAACTTCGATAACAGTTACACCCGTCTGCCCGGGCCGTTTTTCGCCCGGGTGCTGCCCACTCCGGTCCACAGCCCGGTGCTGGTCTTGCTGAACCGCGCGCTGGCCGGTGATCTGGGGTTGGACGCCGATGCTCTGCAGGAGGCGGACGCCCAGCAGATGCTGGGAGGCAACCTTCAGGGTCCGGGGAGCGAGCCCATCGCCCAGGCCTATGCCGGACACCAGTTCGGACATTTCACCCTGCTCGGAGACGGACGCGCGCACCTGCTCGGGGAACATCTGGCGCCCGACGGACGGCGTGTGGACATCCAGCTCAAGGGTTCAGGGCCGACACCGTATTCGCGCCGGGGCGACGGGCGCGCCGCGCTCGGGCCGATGCTGCGGGAGTATCTGATCAGCGAGGCGATGCACGGGCTTGGCATTCCGACCACGCGCAGCCTCGCGGTGGTGGCCACCGGCGAGCGCGTATTCCGGGAGGAAGCGCTTCCGGGAGCGGTGCTGACCCGCGTGGCCGCCAGCCATATCCGGGCCGGCACTTTCCAGTACGCCGCCGCACTGGACGCGGGAATGGACGTGCCGGGCCCGCAGGGATCGCCAGCGGCCGACGCCGACGGTGCAGGTTTCACCCGGGCGCTCGCCGACTACACCCTGCGGCGCCACTACCCGGAACTGGCCGAGGGGCCGGCCCGGTACACGGACCTGCTGGAGGCCGTGATCGAACGTCAGGCGGCGCTGATCGCGAACTGGATGCGCGTGGGCTTCGTGCACGGTGTGATGAATACCGACAACATGACGCTCTCGGGCGAAACCATCGATTACGGTCCCTGTGCGTTCATGGACCACTACGACCCCGCGACGGTGTTCAGTTCCATCGATCGCCAGGGACGCTACGCTTTTGCCAACCAGGCCCGCATCGGGCAGTGGAACCTGGCGCGTCTTGCGGAGACCCTGCTGCCGCTGCTGCATGCGGAACCGGAGACGGCCCTGTCCATGGCCGAGGAAGCGATCGGCCGTTTCCCGGCCCGCTTCAGCGCGCACTGGCATGCGGCGATGCGCGCCAAGCTGGGTTTGGGCAACGAGGAAGCCGGGGACGAGGCGCTCAGCGACACGCTGCTCGAGTGGATGCAGCGGACC